>JAWOHA010000198.1:0-4187 GCA_046496385.1 Cryobacterium sp.
CCCACCGCCGCCGAGATCGCCGCGAACACCGCCGCTGAGAATGAGGCCGCCGGTGTGCCTGAGGGCGGCTGGCCCGAGGTGAGCACCGAGCAACTGGTGGCCCGCCTCGACGCCCGCAGCGCCGGCACCGACGACTTTCTCGTTGTGGACGTGCGCGAGCCGAGCGAGCACGCCGAAAGCTCGATTCCGGATGCCCGGCTGCTGCCCCTCGGACAGCTCATGACCCCCGCGGGTCAGGACTCGCTGCCGCAGCATCAGCCGCTCGTGCTGCACTGCCAGGCCGGCGGCCGCGCCGCCCGCGCCGCCGGGGCCCTGCGCATCGCCGGCTTCACCGACATCACCGTCTTCACCGGCGGCATCGACGCCTGGGACACCGCCGTGCTCGCCGGCACCGCTCCGGGCCTCGGCAGCAAATGGGCCACGGATGCCCTGCCCGGCGAAGCTCGCACCCGCGGCCTCGGAGAAGTGCAGCCCACCGGCCGGCACGCCGGAACGCGGGAACACGACGCGGTCGTAACCACAGCCGGCGCCGCAACCGCAACCAAGACCGCAACCGCAACCGCAACCGCAACCGCAACCGAGAAGCAGGCCTGAGCATGACTGCCACCGGTAACAAGGCTGACCACACCGATCACACCACCCACGCCCACGCGGCCGGCGACGCCTGCGCGCCGCCGGCATCCGCCCGCAGCGTGGCCGAGCAGCTCGCCGTGGTGCTCGCCGCGACCACGCCACTGCCCGCGGTGCGGCTGCCGCTCGACGAGGCGCGCGGGCTGGTGCTGGCCGAAGACGTGCAGAGCGCCACCGACACTCCCCCGTTCGACAACTCCGCGATGGACGGCTACGCGGTGCGCCGGGCCGACCTGCTCGCGGCGACCGAGCAGCATCCGGTCACCCTGCCGGTGATTGCCGACCTCGCCGCCGGCACCGCCGCGAACCCGCACGTGGGGCCGCAGCAGGTGGCGCGCATCATGACCGGCGCGCCGCTGCCCGAGGGCGCGGATGCCGTCGTGCCGATCGAAGACACCGACCAGGGCCTCACCCAGGTCGTGGTGCGCCGCGCGCCCGCACCGAATGCGCACATACGCCGCGCCGGGGAAGACGCCCACGCCGGCGACACCGTGCTCACCGCCGGGTCGGTGCTCTGGCCCACCCGGCTGGCCGCCGCCGCGAGCGCCGGCACCGCCACCGTGCTCGTGCACCCGGCGCCGCGGGTGGCCGTGATCAGCACCGGAAGCGAACTGGTGACGCCGGGCGAGCCCACCCGGCGCGGCCAGATTCCCGATTCCAACAGCTTTCTGCTGGCCGCCGCCGTGGCCGAGGCGGGCGGCGTGCCGCAGCGCATCGGCGCCGTTCCCGACGACGACGACGTGCTGCGCGACCTGCTCGCCGGTCTCGCCGGAACGGTCGACGCCATCGTGCTCTCGGGCGGGGTCAGCGTGGGCGCCTACGACGTGGTCAAGGCCGTGCTCGCGCCGCTCGGAACGGTGCGGTTCGGCCCCACCAAGATGCAGCCCGGCAAACCGCAGGGCTTCGGCCGCTGGCCCGACGCCGCCGACCGAACGCCCGGGCCGCTGATCTTCGCGCTGCCCGGCAACCCGGTGAGCGCCGCGGTGTCGTTCGAGGTCTTCGTGCGCCCCGCCCTGAAACGGATGCTGGGCCACACCGAAATTCAGCGGCCTACCCTGCACGCCACCGTGACAGACGGCTGGTCGAGTCCGGCGGGGCGGGCGCAGTACATGCCCGTCGTTCTGGAGCGCGGTGGCGACGGCGACGATCGGGTACGGCGGGCGGCGCGCGGCGGATCGGGGTCACACCTGGTCGCGAGCCTCGGCCAGTCGATGGCGCTGGCCGTGATTCCCGAAAATGTGACTCGGGTGAACGCCGGCGATCGCGTCACTGTGATGCTCACGACGGTGGCATGCTGAGATGGTGACCCCCAATTCCGCAGTACCGCCCGCCGCCCGCGCCGACTTCGAGGCCGGCCAGCCCAGCCAGCCCGGCGAGCTCCCTGAGCCCGGCCCGGCGCAGCCGTTCACCCATCTCAACAGCGCCGGCCAGGCCCGCATGGTCGACGTCACCGAGAAACAGCCCACCGTGCGCAGCGCCACCGCCACCGGTTTCGTCACCTGCGGTCCGCTGGTCATCTCGGCCCTCCGCGACGGCTCCACGCCCAAGGGCGACGTGCTCGCCGTGGCGCGCATCGCCGGCATTCAGGGGGCCAAGAAGACGGCGGACCTGCTTCCGCTGGCCCATGTGATCGGCGTGCACGGGGCATCCGTCGACCTGCAGATCACCGACACCGGCGTGAGCGTCACTGCGACCGTGCGCACCGCCGACCGCACCGGCGTGGAGATGGAAGCCTTCACCGCCGTGACCGTGGCCGCCCTCGCGATTGTGGACATGGTGAAAGGCCTCGACAAGTCGGTGACCATCGACAACGTGCGCCTGCTCGAGAAGACGGGCGGCAAAAGCGGCGCCTGGCACCGCGCCTGATGCCCGCTGACCCATCCCCCGCGGGCGGCGCCGCGTCTGCTGCGGGCGGAGCCGGGGCGGGCGGTGCTGCGGCGGGCGTTGCTGCGGCGGCGGGCTCCGCCGTGCTCGTCGACCTGCTCGTGCTGGCCGGCGGACGCGGCAGTCGCCTCGGCGGCGCGCTCAAACCCGCCGTCGATGTGGCCGGGCGCACGCTGCTGTCGCGGGTGCTCGACGCCCGCCCGCTCGTGCGTCGCGTCGTGGTCGTGGCGCCCAATGCCGCCCGCCCGGCCGCCGGCACGGCTGACCGCCCCGACGCCGCGTCCGGCCTGGTCTGGGTTCTGGAAGATCCGCCGTTCGGCGGTCCCGTTGCGGGCATCGCCGCCGGATTGGCCGCCCTCGGTGACGGGCACGACACCGCGGCCGACGGTGGCGCCCACACCGCGGCCGACTGGGTGCTCGTGCTGGCGTGCGACCTGCCCTGGGCAGCGGATGCCGCCCGTCACCTGCTCAGCCACCTCGCCGACCCTGCCCTGCCGCCCACGCTCGACGGCGTGTACCTGGTCGACGACACCGGCCGTGACCAGTGGCTCGTGGGCGTCTACCGCGTCGCCGCCCTCCGCGCCGGCGCCGCCCGGCTCGGCCCCGCGGTGCACGGCGCCAGCGTGCGGCAGCTGCTCACCGGGCTCGAACTGCGCGGCCTGCCCGACCCGAGCGGGGCCAGCGCCGACGTGGACACGTGGCAGGATGTCACACACAGCGCCGAACGCCTGAGCGCCGAACAACGCGGCGCCCCGCCCGGCACCTCGGCACCCGCCGCGCCCCCGAGCATTCACCGACCCGAGCGTTCCACCACGCGATCGTTCCCCTCTCTGTCAAGGAGTGACACCCCATGAGCACCCCCGATCCCCTGCCCCCCGAAGCCCTCGACGAGTGGCTGGTCGCGCTGGCTGACAAGCTCGGCCTCGACGCGGCATCCGTTCCCGTGGGCGCTCTGCTTGATGTGGCCCGCGATGTTGCGCACAACGTTGCCCGCCCGGCTGCTCCGCTGAGCACCTTTCTGGTGGGGTTGGCGGCCGCGCAGAACGGCGGCGACGCCGCCGCGATCGAGGCAGCCTCGGCCGCTACGACCGAGCTCGCCCTCGACTGGGCGCCGGAGAAGCTCTGATGGCCGCAATTCGTTTCTTCGCCGGGGCCGCCGAGGCCGCCGGCACCACCGCGCTCACCGTTCCGGCAGCCACGGTGGGCGAGCTGCGCGCCGATCTCGTGGCCCGCTACGGCCCCGACTTCGCCCGTGTGCTCGGCCTCTGCTCGCTGCTCGTGAACGGCGCCCGGGCCGCGGATGACGCCGCTCCCCTCACCGAGGCCGACACCGTCGACGTGCTCCCGCCCTTCGCCGGCGGCTGACCCACGCGCCTCCCGAGCCGCCCCGGTCCCGAGCCGCCCGCCGGTCCCAAGCCACCCGCCGGTCGAGGCCCGAGCCGCCACGCCGGTCCCAAGCCGCCCGCCGGTCGACGCCCGAGGCACCCGCCGGTCGAGGCACGAGCCACCTCGACGGTCGAGGCCCGAGCCTGCGAGGGATCGAGACCACGCACGCCAACCCTCAAACGCATATCGGGTCCGAGAACCACCTCACCCGGTCTCGATCCTCGCAAGCTCGGCCTCGACCAGCGGCGGTGGGTCACCGCGCGTCTGCCCGCCGGGCCCGAGCCGCC
>JAWOHA010000236.1:0-4236 GCA_046496385.1 Cryobacterium sp.
AGTCGGGGCGATCCGGAAAGATGAATAAACCGCACGATCTGAACGACCAGCAGTGAAAACGATCGGAAGAGACGTATGACCAAGCCAACCCTCACGCAGTCGCAGGGCCCTGCCTACACGCGAATCCTGTCCGTCGGTGCCGCTCGCGGGGACCTCCTGGTTCCCAACAGCGAACTTGTCGGACCCATCGATTCCTCGGACGAGTGGATTCAACAGCGCACCGGAATCATCACCCGAGCCCGGGCCAGCCAGGACAACCTTGCCGTGGATATGGCCACCGACGCCGCGCGTCAGGCCATTGAACGATCCGGAATCGCTGCCGAGCTGATCGACCTGGTCATCGTCGCCACGATCAGCAACGGTCGGCAGACACCGTCCATTGCGGCCGTGGTGGCCGACCGTGTCGGCACGAACCCGGCCGCCGCCTACGACGTCAACGCGGCCTGTGCCGGCTACGCCTATGCCATCGCCCAGGCCGATGCTCTCATCCGCACCGGGGCGGCGCACTACGCCCTCGTGATCGGCGCGGAGAAACTGTCCGACCTCGTCGACCCCACCGACCGCAGCATCTCGTTCCTGCTCGGTGACGGCGCGGGCGCCATCGTGATCGGCCCCAGCGACTATCCCGGAATTGCGGCCACAGTCTGGGGCTCTGACGGTTCCAAGGCCGGCGCCATCGCGATGAATCACACCCTGCAGGAGTACCAGCGCGGAGAATCTGAATGGCCCACGCTTCGGCAGGAAGGCCAGACAGTCTTTCGCTGGGCGGTCTGGGACATGGCCAAAGTCGCCAAGAAGGCCCTCGAAGTAGCGGGCATCACGAGCGATGACCTCGCCGCGTTCATCCCGCACCAGGCGAACATGCGCATCATTGACGAATTCGCCAAGCAGCTCAAGCTTCCCGAATCCGTCGTCATCGCGCGTGACGTGGCCGACACCGGCAACACCTCGTCAGCTTCCATCCCCCTCGCTACCCACCGTCTGCTCGAGGAACACCCCGAGCTCAGCGGCGGCCTTGCGCTTCAGATCGGCTTCGGCGCCGGTCTGGTTTTCGGCGCGCAGGTCGTTGTCCTGCCCTGACCATTCAACGCCGTAAACTAAATCTCGGTCAAACGAGAGATTCACAAGGAGAAAACACCATGGCATTGTCCACCGAAGAAGTTCTTGCCGGCCTGGCCGAGCTCATCAACGACGAGACTGGCATCGCGGCCGACACGGTCGAGCTGGGCAAGTCGTTCACCGACGACCTGGACATCGATTCCATCTCGATGATGACCATCGTCGTCAACGCTGAGGAAAAGTTCGACGTGAAGATCCCCGACGAAGAGGTCAAGAACCTCAAGTCCGTCGGCGATGCCGTCGAGTTCATCGTTAAGGCTCAGGTCTAAGACCCTGAGCACCAAGCAGGTCGGCCACATCGGCCGGCCTGCTTTTTCGGTTGCTTGTTTTCACGTTTCACGGAGAGTTCGTCATGACCAAAAAAATCGTTATCACCGGTATCGGCGCCACCACACCGCTGGGCGGCACCGCCGCCGACACCTGGACCAATCTGCTCGCCGGCCAGTCCGGCGCGAGCACCCTCATGCATTCCTGGGTCGCCGAGACCCAGATCCCGGTCACGTTCGCCGCACAGGCCCGCGTGCTACCGGTCGATGTCCTGCAGCGCTTTGAAGTCAAACGCCTCGACCCGTCCAGCCAGTTCGCGTTGATCGCGGGCCGCGAAGCGTGGGCTGATGCCGGCTCCCCCGATGTTGAGCCGGAGCGCGTCGCCGTGGACTGGGCCACCGGAATCGGCGGCGTCTGGACTCTTCTGGACGCCTGGGACACCCTGCGCGAGCGCGGCCCGCGCCGGGTCCTTCCGATGACGGTCCCGATGCTCATGCCCAATGGACCCGGAGCGGCCATCGGCATGGACCTGCACGCCCGCGCCGGGATCCGCACGGTCGTTTCGGCCTGCGCATCCAGCACCGAAGCTCTTGCCAACGCCTACGACCGCCTCCAGGCCGGACTGGCCGACATCGTGATCGCGGGAGGATCTGAAGCCGCAATCCACCCGCTCCCCATCGCGTCTTTCGCGGCCATGCACGCCCTGTCCACCCGGAACGAGGACCCGGCTACCGCGAGCCGGCCCTATGACGTCACCCGTGACGGATTTGTTCTGGGTGAGGGTGCAGCCGCGCTCGTCGTTGAAACTGAAGAGCACGCCAAGGCCCGCGGCGCTCACATCTATGCCGAGCTGCTGGGGGGCACCGTCAACAGCGACGCGTACCACGTCACGGCGCCCGACCCCGAGGGGACGGCCGCCGCGCGCGCCATGATCACGACGATTCACAACGCCGGCGCCGACCTCGCCGACGTGGCACACATCAACGCCCACGCCACGAGCACTCCGGTCGGCGACATCGCCGAATACCACGCGCTGCGCCGGGTTTTCGGCGACCTGCTGGAGGGCATCCCGGTCTCTGCCACCAAGGCGTCCACCGGGCACCTGCTCGGCGGCGCCGGAGCCATCGAAGCTGTCTTCACCGTGAAGGCGCTGTCGGAGCGTCTGGCTCCGCCCACCATCAACCTGACCGAGCAAGACCCCGAGATTCCGCTGGACGTCGTCACGTCGCCGCGGGCGCTTCCCGCCGGAGACTTGCTGGCGATCAGCAACTCCTTCGGGTTCGGCGGGCACAACGCCGTCGTCGCATTCCGGTCGGTTTAGAGCCTCCCGCCCGGAGAGCCCGGGCCTGGGATGCGGCTCACGTGGTCTCGATCGCTCCTTCGTCGCGCCTCGACCGGCGGAACAGCAGAACCCGCTGCACGAGGCACGAGCGATCGCGCGTCAAGACGCACAGACCCGCTGGTCGAGGCGCGAGGCACGAGCGATCGAGACCGGGCGAGACGCCCGGAGAGCCCGGCCTGGGATGCGGCTCACGTGGTCTCGATGCCGTGCGGGTCTGCCGGGGTACGGGGCCGGTCAGCCGACGTTGTGCAGCCACACCACGGCGTTCAGGTCCCCGGCCTGCCGGAAAGGCTCGAGCTCGTCGTCCCAGGCCTGACCGAGGGCCAGCCGCAGTTCCCGGTGCAGTTCGAGGGCGTCGGCGCCGGCATTGATCATGGCGGCGCGCACCCGGTCCTCTGCAATGACGATATTTCCGACCGCGTCGGTCTGCGCGTAGAACACACCCAGAGCAGGAGTGTGCAGCCAGCGGCCCCCGTCCGTGCCGATTCCGGCATCCTCCGTCACCTCGAACCGTACCTGTTCCCAGCCGTGCAGGGCTGACGCGAGGGCGGCACCGCACCCCGGCGCGCCTTCCCAGGAGTACTCCGTGCGCTGGGTGCCGTCGAGGGCGGGCTGATCGTGCCAGCCGAAACTGATCGCCTCGCCGAGGGCACGGCCGGCCGCCCACTCCAAGTGGGAACACAGCATCCGTGGAGCCGAATGCACATAGAGAACCCCCCGGGCACGCGCGCGGGCTTCTGGTCTCGTCATTGTTCATCTCCGTTTCCCTAGGTGCGTCTTCCCCAACGACCTCAAAACGGTGATGCACGATACTGGGCGGCACTGAATGGTGCCGTTCCAGGGGCCCGAGGGAGCCCGAGAAGCAGTATGCCCCATAGGCCCGCAAAAGCACAGGGGCGTGGACCGAACGTGGCCCCTGGCACCTCGAACCGAACCAGCCCGAATTTTACCTATACTCGGTAGTGTTATTAACACTCCGGGAGGTTCTGTGTCAGTGCGCACCATTCTTTTGGCCGTTCTGACTCTGGGGCCCGCCTACGGTTTTCAGTTGCACACGGAACTGCACGCCCGAACGGCTGCCCGTCGCCAGGTGAATGCGGGACAGGTTTATGCAACGCTGGACCGCCTGCAGCTGCAGGGCGCCGTACAGTCGGCCGGGGTGACCGATGACGGCCTTCCGTTGTACAGCCTGACGCCGGCGGGCACCATCGAAGCGCTCGACTGGCTGCACGGCACGGACAGTGTCGTCGGTGCCGAGTGGGAGAATCTCGTCGACCGCGTGCTGCTCGCCGCGTCACTGCCCCACGTCGACGCGCTGCAGATCATTGCCGGTTACCGCATCCACTGGTCGACCCCGCCTGCAGGGGGCCGCCTCACCCCACATGACGGCCTGGCGCAAGACGCGGCCGACGTCTTCGCCCACGCCGCCCTGGAATGGCTCAGCCGAGCCGAAGACAGCCTGACCGCGGTGGGCAGCGCCGCATACGCCCATGGGCTGAACCCGGACC
>JAWOHA010000034.1:0-2820 GCA_046496385.1 Cryobacterium sp.
ACCTGCTCGCCCTGAGCGGTGCGGAAGGCAGGCGGCTTATCGGTGTCGCCGGGCTCTGCGTCAGGGTGGGGATAGTCGCGAGCAAGCACCGCTCGGAAGAAGTCCCAGTGCAGCCGAAACGGCGGATTGGTCGCGCGAAGCACATCGACGATCCGGCCCAGCTGCGTGATGTCTCCCCCGCTCTCAAGCCACGGCGCCAGCGACGGCTTGCGCCCGGTGGCCCTGCCGATGATCTCAAGACCCAACGCGTGGAAGGTCTTGGCGACGATCGTGTCGGCATCGAGCCCCAAGGGCGTCAGGCGTTCCCGGGTGCGCGCGCCCAACTCCTTCGCCGCGGCATTGTTGAAGGCCAGCATCAGGATCTTGTCGGGCGCGATCAGGTTGCGGTGCAGCGCGTACCCGGCTTTGGCGACCATCGTCGAGGTCTTGCCGGATCCGGCCGAAGCGACGACGAGCATGCGGGTGTCGAAGCACACGACCGCGCGGGCCTGCTCCGGGGTGAGCGGAGACTTCTCGACCGTGTCGAAGAAGTCCTGGCAGTCGTCGAGCTCGGCGGCGAGGTGCCGCTCGTTCTGGGTAATGATGAACGCGGGCAGGTCTTCACGCCAGATCCTGATCGTCTCTTTGGCCACGGCGGAGAGGTCTGCGATGTGCGGCTGTAGATCAGGGTCGTCGAGCAGCTGACCGAAGCCGACGGCGGCTCTGCGACCAGCCCAGTAGGCGGAGAACTCGGTGGTGAGCCAGCCCGTCGTCTTAAGTTGCACGGCGACGGCGGTGGCGAGCGCTTCGGTGAAGAGCCGCACCTGGTTGGCGGCCTGATCGAATTCATCGACCAGTTGCCGCAGCCTGAGCGCGTGCACGGCCTCGACTTGTGCCGCCGCGAAGGCGGTCGTGAAGGACACCGCACCCCGGTTCGGGATGCCGCAGAACCGAAAGCGCCGTTCCGGGTACACCAGCTCGAGGTGTGACCAGACGCGGCCCGGGGTCAACGTCAGCCCGCCGAACGAGCCCACATCGTGCGTGACAGGTTCACCGTCGACGGTGATCGTGAGATCTGTCCCGGTCAGTGCCAGTCGCCAACGACGGGACCTCGTGAAGAGCATGCCGAGGGCCGACGGGCGCCAGGTCTGCGCTGGGTTGGCGACGGTCACAGACGTGAGATCTGGGTGTGGCGAACCATCATGCCGCCGCTCTTCGGCCGTGTGCCACAACCTGCGCACCGATGTCGAACAACAGATCTTCTGAACTCACGCTTCAGTCCCCCCAGCTGCTTGGCTGCACTCCGCTTTCAACCCTAGGTTCACCCACGCCACAGAAGTAGTCTGCAATCAGCTCTTTTGTCCCCAGTGGGGGTGCCGCTGCGGCGGGGGTACCGCGGTCGCATCCAGGCTTCCGGCACACTCAGCGGTCGCGGGTGCGCCGCTCGGCACAGACACGTTTCGCCGGCACCTGCGGGGCCAGCTGGTCGAAACGGCTGCCTGCCACCAGGGCTCCGTGGGCACATCGGCGAAGCTGTTTCGGCACGCGGCGCCCTGAGGCGTGAACCTTTCAGCAGGGGATCTTCGTGTAGCGACGGCCCTTGTCGTCGAATGAGGTGCCGGCACTGCCGTAGGCGCGGCATCCGGTGTAAGTGTCGACCCCACCGCTCGACGGCGGCGCAACCTCCGGGGCGACATACGGCGCCGGAGCGGCCCGGGCAGCACGCGCCGCGGCATCGGCTCGCGCCTGGGCTGCCGCACGATCGGCTGCAGCCTGAGCGTCGGCAGCCGCCTGCGCGTCAGCGGCCGCCTGAGCCGCCGCCGCTTCTGCTGCTGCGACCGCGTCCGCAGCCGCCTGCTCGGCAGCCGCTTGCACTCCCGCCGCCTCCCGCGCGACAGCCGACGCTTCTCTCACCACGAGCTTCTTGTTCAACGACACCGACTTGGCGCTCATCTTGCGCAGCCCTGCGGCATAACTCACCTTCGGGGTCGTCAGCAGAGTTCCCATCGCAATATCGACGTGATCGTGGTCGGCCATGCTCCGCAAGGCGGCCAGACCTGCCACCACGGCGGCGGACCGGGCGACCAGCGCCGACACGTCGTCCGACGCGACGGTTGTGCTGTCGGCACCGGCAAGATCTATCATCTCCTGCCGCAGCGCCTGCACCTGGGCGGGTATCGTGCAGTCGATATCGGCGGAGTAGAAGCCGGCCCGGCGCGTCTGCGCAGTCTTCTGAGCGGCCTGCACCGCAGCGAGGTAGGCGTCGTTGCCGCCGAATTCGACCGCCATTCCCAGGCCGCGCTTCGCGATCTCGGCGCTCACGAATTTATCGTCTTGGGTGAACACCGCCGCCAGGGTGCGCCCGTACCGGTCGCGACGCTCCTCGTCGTATTTCAGCGTGACCTTCTCCCCCTTGGGCAGCAGCTTCGTCAGAAAAGCGGATGCCTCCGGCCCGAGACACTGCACCGGAGCGTTCGGGTCTGTGGTTTCGGGCGTGTCGACGTTGAGCAAACGCACCCGCGCCTTTCGTCCGTTCACCTGCATCACCACGGTGTCACCATCGATGACCCGCACCACGACGGCGTCATCGGTCTCGGCAGCGCGCGCCGGCGCCGAGCCGAAGACGACACCGGCAGTGACGGCGAGAATCACGGCCAGACCAGCGGCAACCACCAAGCGAACAGAACGTGCGCTGCCGCCGCCAAAGATGTGAACGAATGGTGCGGGCATTGTGCCTCCTGCGTCGCTGCGGCCGGCCCCCGATCTCAGTGCGCGCTCGTGGGTTCTGGCCAGTCAAGCATCTCGACCATGCCCCGGCGCGCACGGCCTGCGGGGTGCCGG
>JAWOHA010000074.1:0-3412 GCA_046496385.1 Cryobacterium sp.
ATTGCGTTCGCGGCCGCGGCCCTCGCGGTCGTCACCTGCGGCGACGGCGGAAGGTTCGGCGGCGGCACCGGCGGCGGCTGACCCGGCTTCAGACGGTCGGTCAGACCGGCAGATACGACACAGCAGGCACCCGACACAACCAAGCCGACGGGCAAGTAGGTTCACGGCCCGGCACGGGAGACTCTGTCCAAGGTCGCCGTACAATCGCAGGGTTCGACCACCGGTGACTGCACGAGCGGCATTTGGCCCACGGCGGATTGACAGGGCAAGGGCGTATCTTACGATGATGGCATGAGACGGCTTACAGCGGTCCTATTGGGTTGGATACTGCTTGGGGCGGCGGCAGAGGCGAGGCAAGTGGACTTGTTCGACCACGCGGCGGTGATGGAGAGACAGCGAAGCTTGGCCGCGGCATTTCCGGCTGACCGGGGCGAGTTCGAGCGGTGGGAGGCGGTGCAGGAGTCGCTGCGGTCAGTGCCGCCGAAGTTCCGTGATTACTGGCTCAGGCAGCGCGGGCTGGAGGACTGGCTGTCGCCGGCTCAGCCAGCATCGCCTGAGTCCTTTGGCTTACGTCTAGTGGGCAAGTTTGGGCGCGGGCCAGCGGTAGAGGTCACGGGCCGGGACACGCTGGTCGCACTCACTCTGGGCAGCGAGGTAGCTCTCTTGAGCTTCGCCGACCCGGACCGGCCGCGGGTGCTCTCAGAGATTCAGTTCACCAAGATGATGGGCCAGTCGCAGTTGGTCGGCAACCGGCTCTACGCCAGCGGCAACGGGGTGTTTGAGGTCTGGGACATCACCGACGCGACCAACCCGGTCCAGCTCTCAAGCCAGCCGTGGGGCATTGGTGACTTCCAGGTCAACGACACCCTGCTCTACTTCATCGTCCGCGACACCTTCAAGGTCTACAGCGTCAGGGACCCGGCCAATCTGCTGCCGGTCGCCTCATACCGGGACAGCGGCTGGTTCCTGGCCGCATCCGAGAGCCTGGCCGTGCTCGGGCACAACGGCGGTCTGCGGTTTGTCGACATCTCCGACCCGCGCAACCCGCACCGCGCCGGCAGCTTCGCCGGCGAGCTTGCCCGCTCGGCACAGGTCAGAGGCAGCCTCTGCTGCGCGACCCTTGAGAGTGGTACTGCGCCCTACCCGATACGGTTCGTAACGCTGGATGTGAGCGACCCGGCCAGTCCGCGTCAGCTTGCCAGTCTGGCCAACGCAGGTGGGTACGACCTGTTCCTCGACGGGCCGATGGTGTATGCATCGGGTCGCGACATCTGGACGGAGACATTCCACATCATCAGCATCGCTGACTCGACAGCCCCCGCCATCGTTGGGCAGTGCCCTCTGCCGGGAACCTACAAGTGGGGTGTCTGGGCAAGCGCTTCCTTGGCCAAGGCCCTTGTGGCCGACCTCAATGACGGCTTGGCTGTGGTCAGCACCACGAACCCAGGCACTCCAATCCGCGACACGTCAATGCTCGGAACGGGTAGTTCGATTGGCCTGCAGGTACGCGGCGGGTATTGTTTCGTGGCAAACGAGTCGGGCGGCCTCAAAGTCCTCGACGTAGCCGAACCCGCCACGCCAACCCAGGTTGGTCAGCACGACACGCTCGGAGAGGTCGAGACCTGTTACTCCGTAGCCGTGGACGACAGCTTCGCGTATGTCGGCTGGTTCAACTCCCCTCTGTTTCGGGCCATCGACGTCTCGGACCCCGCCAGTCCGAGGCTTGCCGCAACGTGCAACACCCCGAACTACGCACAAGACATGGTGCTGCGGGACTCGTTAGTCTACTGCGCTGAAAACTACAAGTTCGAAGTCGTCAACGTCGCCCGGCCGCGGGAGCCGAGGGTGGTGGGGACGGTGAACCTGCCGGAACGGTCCTACAAGCTAGTCCTCGCGGACACGATAGCCTATGTCGCCAACCTGACATCGTTGCAGGTGCTCAGCATCGCCAGTCCGACTGCTCCACGCATCATCGGCGCGTGGAACAACTACGTGACCGGAGTCGAGGTGGTGGGCAACAGACTGTATGCCTCGGGCTTCGACCGTTTCTACTCGCTGGATATATCGAACCCGGCCAACCCGCAGCCGCTCGACTCGGTGTACGTCGAGCGCACGATGTTCGATGTGGCGGTCATCGACACGATAACCTACGTCGGCGGATGGGTCATGCGCGCAGTCTCAATCGCAGACCCGTTGAATCTAAGGGTGCTCGACTACCTCTGGGTTCCACCCTCGCAGTACATCAGGCGGCTCGTTCAGAGCCCGCCGTACGTGTACGTCTGCGCGACGGATGGCGGCGTTTGCATCATGGAGACGCTGGCGACTGGCCTGAGCGAGCGGACGAACGGAGAGGCCGAGGGGTCAGAAGTCAAGCTAGTGCCCAGCCACGGCGGTGGCAGGCTGCGCCTCAGTGGCCCGACCCCGCGCAGCCTGAGCATCACCGTCTCGGATGTTGCGGGCAGGACCGTCTGTAGGAAGACGCTGCGTTTGCCCGCGGTTCTTGACCTGACCGCGTTACCGGATGGAGTCTACTTCGTTGGCGCTGGGACGGGAAGGTCCGTCGGGAAGTACGTGAAGTCAACAAGGAGGTAACCGATGAAACGGACACTGCTGGCAGCATTGTTGCTGGTCACTGGTGCGCTTGCCGCACTCAAGACCTATGAAGTTGTGCCGTGCTCGAACTACGTCGCCAGACAGACGGCCGGTCTGGTCGGCGTCACCCAGTGCTTCCGCAATACGGTGGATAGCCTGACAGCGGTGTGGGTGTGGGTTGGTGATACGGTCGACACCGGGAACTTCAAGGTCGAAGTGTACGATTCGCTGACGAACGACCTGCTAGCGCAGACCGCGGGCTTGGGCGTGCATGCGACGAATCGATGGTACTGGCTCATCTGCCCGCTCTATACCATAAGCGGGCTGACTCCTGTTCGCGGCCGCTCTTACAGGCTGACCGTATCACGCACCAGCGGCTCACCGATCGAGTTCGCTTACAGCCCCCACAACCCCTACCATTTTGGCAATGCGGAGGTCAACGGCAGCACGCCGACGCTGCCGGAGGGAAGTGACGCTGTGCTGCGGGTGTACGGACTGACCCGCCCCCTCGACTCGCTCTGGCTCGGCGCCAACTGCAACTTCGTCCGGTTGACGGACGCCAGCAAGGAGAAAGTGCTCGACAAGGCGAAGGACTCGCTTGGCATCGGGTGGGTCCGTGAAGATGTGACGCGCGAGTTCAAAAGTGAAGTGCAACATTTGGGAGGCAAGCTTGACGAAAGGAGCTATCCTGAGTGGCTATGCACGGACGCTATCGACACGTGTCGCGCGACGAACGCGGCAAGATCATGTTCATGTTCCGGTGGGGTATGAGTTGCTCTGAGATTGCGGTGCAACTGGGTCGGCATCGGAGCACTATCCT
>JAWOHA010000329.1:0-5321 GCA_046496385.1 Cryobacterium sp.
CGCCAAGAACGCCCTGGCCCAGATCGCCGCGCGCACCATTTCCCGGCCCAGCACTGGCACCATCGCCGTCATCGTGCCGCCGGAGGGCGCGACCACCGCACCCGCAGAGGTCGAGGCGACCGGCGCGGTCGTCACTCCCGCCCCGGCTGCAACGCTGGAGACGGACACGGATGCTCCGGCCCGCTCGGGCCGGTCCCGCGGAGATCGCAGCCGCGGAGATCGCGGCCGCAACCGCCGCGACGCAGGCAACCGTGACGCAGGCAACCGCGACGCAGGCAGCCGCGGTGCGACGCCCGATCAGTCTGGTGCCGACACGTTCGGCACCGAGCAGGCCGTCACGACACCGGTCGTGGCGCCTGAAACGCACACCGCCGCGGCCGCCACCGACGCACCCCGCGTCGATCCTGCACCGGTCCCCGACGAGGCCGCTGCAGCGATCGCGATTCTCGATATCCCGGTCGTGCAGTCGGGGCGCAGCCGCCGTCCGGTGAGCCAGCAGGACACCGAAAAACTGCTCGGGTCGGTTCTGGATTCTCTCCCCGAACCGAAGCAGCCGGGCCAGGGTCGTGCGCGCAGCCGACGGGTCACAACGGCGGGCGGTTCGACATCGTCGGCCCAGCCGATAGTCATTCCCGGGAACGATAGCGCACACTAAGAGCAGCGGGTGGTGCCCGGCAGAGCCCGGGCACCACGTTCCGCCGACAGACCATCCCGCACCATCCAGCACCATCCAGCAGCATCCAGCAGCATCCAGCACCATTCAGCAGCATCCAGCCACGCGGATAGGACCACGTGCTCGATCCTCGTTTTCGCTCCCGCACGATTCCCACCGGCATGCTGCTCGGCATGGCGGTGGTCGCCATCATCTTCCTGGTGCGCGCGCTGTCCCCGGGTCTGGCCGACTGGAACCTTCCCGACCGGGTGCAGGACACCCTGACCCTCGCCTTGAGCGTCATCATCGAGTCGGTGCCCTTCGTGCTGCTGGGCATCCTGCTCTCATCCGTGGTTCAGGTCTGGCTGCCGCACGGGGTGCTCGTGCGCTACCTGCCCCGCAACCCGATCCTGCGCCGCGCCTGCATCTCGCTGCTGGGCATGTTCTTCCCCGTCTGCGAGTGCGGCAACGTGCCCCTGGCCCGGGGTTTCATGGTGGGGGGATTCACCGTTCCGGAATCCATCACGTTCCTGCTCGCCGCCCCCATCCTCAACCCCATCACCATCATCACCACCCACCAGGCCTTCGGCTGGGACAGTGGAATTCTGATCGGCCGCCTGGTCGGCGGCTTCCTGATCGCCAATGTGGTGGGATGGCTCTTCAGCAAGCATCCCGACCCGCAGAGCCTGCTCACGCCCGGCTTCGCAGCATCCTGTGCCCGCCCGGTGCGGGCATCCCACGAACACGATCATGCCGGCCACAGCCGGTGGAATCGCACCACCGAGATCTTCGTGCGGGAAACCTCCGTGATCATGCCGGCACTGCTCATCGGATCGTTCGTCGCCGCGCTGATCCAGGTCTTCGTGCCCCGCTCCGTACTGCTGGCTCTGGGAAGCAACCCGGTCTGGTCTGTGCTCGCACTGATGGGGCTGGCCTTCATCGTCGCGGTCTGCTCGAACGTGGATGCCTTCTTCATTCTGTCCTTCGGCAGCACCTTCATGCCCGGCGGCATCGTGGCCTTTCTCACGTTCGGAGCCATGGTCGACGTGAAGATGCTCGCCCTCATGCGCACCACGTTCACGACCCGGACCCTGATTCAGATCACCACGATCGTGGGTCTCATGAGCGCGGCGATCGGATTGCTGGTGAACTATGTCGCGTGAACCCGCCGCCCCGGTGCGGGCGCTGCGATCCATCGGCCCGATGCTGGGCTATTTCACGCAGCGCTGGCAGGGCGTTCTGCTGACCCTGGTCGTGGTCGTGGCGACTCTGTGGCTGGGTCTCACCGGCCAGCTCGGGCTGTACATTCACCCGCGGTACTTCGTGTTCACCCTCGTGATGGCCGCGATCGGACTGGTGATGGTCATCGCCGGGTTCGGGTTGCGGGACAAATTCGCGGTCGCCCCGGCCGGCCCGCTGCGATCCGCCTGGACGCTGGTGGGGGTCGTGGTGCTGGGCGCGATCGGTGCGGCGACGGTTGTCATCCCGCCGACAACGCTCACCTCCGCGACCGCATCGCAACGTGAAATCAACTCCGGGGGTCTGGCCACCGAAGCGGACTCTGAGCAGGCGGCAGCGCTCATCGGCACCGGGGATTTCGCCAACCTCACCGTGAAGGAATGGGTCTCTCTGCTGGCCCAGTCCTCGGACCCGCTCTTCTACGCCAACAAGACCGTTCGCGTCCTGGGGTTCGTCAGCCCCGACGCGAACGATCCTGAGAATGTGTTCTATGTGGCACGCTTCGTGGTGACCTGCTGCGCGGTCGATGCCCAGCCCATCGGTGTTCCCGTCTACCTGCCCGGCTGGCAGTCCACACTCGAAACCGACCAGTGGGTCGACGTGACGGGTGTGCTGGCGATCAACCCGAGCACCCGCGTCGCCGAGCCCCTCGCCATCGACCCGGCCGACATCACCCCGGTCGACCGGCCCGCGGACCCGTATGTCTACTGATCCTGTGCCGGCCCAGCCTGTGCCGGCGGAGCCTGTGCCGGCCGAGCCTGTGCCTGCCGAGCCTGTGCCTGCCGAGACGGAGACGCGGTTGACCGTGACGCCCGGCGGCCCCACCTCCCTGCGGCCCTTCCGTCGCGCCCTCGTTGCCGTGGTGGTGGTCTTCGCGCTGCTCTGCGGAGCGCTCGCGGCCGTGAACCTGCTCACCGGGCCACGGCTGCTGTCCTTCGACGTGGACACCACCGGCGTCGTATCCCAGCCCAACCAGCGCCTCGTCATCGAGACGAATCGCCAGCTCAGCCCGGTCGTCATCGAGCAGATCACGGTTGAACCGGCCGCCGCCGTGACCGTGAACACCGCCGCCGACAGCCTCGTGCTCACCTTTTCCCAGCCACTGGCCTACAACACCGACTACCGGGTGTCGGTAACGGATGTTTCGTCACTGTCTTCCGGACCGGCGACCGACCTCGAGGTGTCGTTTCGCACCGACGAGCCTCCGATGTTCTACCTCAGCCGGGGTATCGCCCCGGCGTCCGGCGGGGCCAAAGCTGCCGACCGTATTCTGCGCACCGGGATCGGGCCCGGCGAGACGCGCACGGTCTTCGAGGCGCCGTACATCCAGGAATTCGTCACCATCGGCATCGAGCTGGCCGTTGTCACCGTGAACGACGACCTCACCAGCACGCTCAACCGTGTCGACAGCGACGGCCGGGCGGCGCCGCTCACCCTGCCCGGTTTCGGCACCGTGCACGACCTGCAGGCAGCATCCGCTCAGTCGCTGCTGGGGTTTCGCTTCACGAGCGACCCGCAGGCGCCCGGCGCCGATACCGGCCCGCTCTACGACAGCACCCTGTTTCTGTTCGAGTTGGCGACCGGGGCCGCCAACCCCGTTCTCGGACTCGATGGGGGACCCGTGCAGGTCACGGCGTGGGGGTTCATGCCTTTTCGTGCCGAACTCGTCGCCCAACTCTTCGACACCACCCTCTTGCTGATCAATCCGCAACAGAACACGGAGCCGATTCCGATCGGCCAGTTCTCAGCGATCACCGCGTTCGCGCCCGACGGCCGCCGAATCGCGGTGTCGGACGCGAGCGCGCAGTTCGTGCTCGACCTGTCCGAGGGCACCGAGAACACGGTCGCCCCCGAGACCGTGGCGGGAACCACTCGCTATACCGCGGGGCTGGAATTTCTGGCCGGTGGTGACGGCTACGTGCAGCGACTGGCCGAGTTCGACCCCGTGACCGGTGTCGCCCGGCAATACCTCACTCTGGTCGTCGACGGCGAAGAAGACGTCATCTACGCGCCGGCATCGGCACAGGAGACCATCGTCGGGTTCACGGTCTCACCCAACGACCAGTACGTGGCCGTGCAGATCGTGCCCAACCGGGACACGGCCGTGACCGATGGGTATCCGGTGCTGGCCCAGGCGACGGATGCGACGACCCTGTTCGTGAGCATCGCCACCGGTCAGATCACCCGCAGCGTGGTGGGATTCGCAGCCACCTGGCAGTGACGCCGGCGCGCTACCCGGCGGCCGGCCGGTCACACCCCGCGGCGCTGCCGGGCGGTGACGCGCAGCCCACTGGCCCGCAGCCGCGTGACGAGTTCCCGGTAGCTCACCGGCACGGCTCCGGCAGAGATCAGCTCGTCGTGGCGGGCCTCGGGAACGTCGTAATGGTCCAGGTCGAAGCTGCGCCGCGGCAGGCCCTGCGCGGCGGCGAAGGCATGCAATTCGGCCAGCGATTCATCGCTGACGACGTGTCCCCACACCGTTCCGTGTGCGGGCCAGCTAGGCTGATCAATGAGTACGGTCATGGAGCGAGTGTAAGTCGAGCCACATGACGACTCGCCGTGTCGCAGTTTGACCGGGCGTGGTCGATCAGATAAAGTTGACCTTTGGTGTGCGCTGGGCATAAGTCCCGCGCGTCGAACCAAAGGTTTTCTGATTGCGATAGGCCATCCTGGCCTGTTCCACGCAGTGACTTCCATAGAATCGGGGCCTCGCGGCCTCTCCCAGAGATTGGTACGTAAAGTGGTTTACGCAGTTGTGCGCGCCGGTGGGCGGCAGGAGAAAGTAGAGATCGGCACCATCGTGACGATGGACCGGATCAAGGCTGACAAGGGCGGCATTGTCGAGTTGGCAGCTGTGCTCCTCGTCGACGGCGACAAGATCACCTCGGACTCGACGACGCTGGCCACGGTCAAGGTCACCGCAGAGGTCCTCAACGACCTTCGCGGTCCGAAGATCGTTATCCAGAAGTTCAAGAACAAGACCGGTTATAAGGTTCGTCAGGGGCACCGTCAGGAGCTCACTCGCGTCCAGATCACCGGCATCGCCTAGGTCTGAGGAGAAGAACAGATGGCACATAAAAAAGGTGCGAGTTCCAGCCGTAACGGTCGCGACTCCAATGCTCAGCGTCTGGGCGTCAAGCGCTTCGGCGGCCAGGTCGTCAGCGCCGGCGAAATCATTGTCCGCCAGCGCGGCACTCACTTCCACCCCGGCGTGAACGTCGGCCGTGGCGGCGACGACACGCTCTTCGCCCTGGAACCGGGTTCGGTCCAGTTCGGCGCCAAGGGTGGCCGTAAGGTCATCAACATCGTGGTGGCTGCCGAGTAGGCAACCACTTGATGTACACGTGAGGGCGGGCTTCGGTCCGTCCTTACGTGTTTCCGCACACCAGCTGCGGAAAGTTTTCTGCATTGTTTCTTGCCATTGTGAAAG
>JAWOHA010000117.1:0-13737 GCA_046496385.1 Cryobacterium sp.
CCTCTTCGGCATCGTCCAGGGCGGCATCTCTCCAGCGCTGCGCCTCGAATCGGCGCAGGCCCTGCGAGGGCCTGCGCGGCCGAGCGCGCCGAGCGCCGTGTTGACCGAGGTGATCGCTCCGAAGGCCTGGCCGAGGGGCATGATCATCAGGAACAGGAACAAAATAAACGCCACCAGGTCGGCGATCTCGATGGCGCCGCTGGCGACGCGGTATCCGCCCACGCCGAGCACGACCAGAAAAGAGACCTGCAGGGCGATGCCGGCGATCGGCACCACGAGGGCGGAGATCTTCGCGACCTGGATGCCCATGCGCCAGGCGCCCCGGGCGTCTTCTTCAATGACGGCGATTTCGCGGTCGGTGGCGTTGGAGGCGCGTACCGTGCGAATGGCGCTGATGGCGCGTTCCACGCTCGCGGCGAGGTCGCCCACCTTGGTCTGGGCGGCGAGGCTGGCGGTGCGGATGCGCCGCGACAGCACCGTGACCGTCGCGACCGAGACGGCGACCACGAGCACGGTCAGGCCCAGCAGCACCGGGTCGATGATGAGCATGGCGATGAGCGCGCCCACGAAGGTGAGCGATCCGCCGATCGCTTCGACGAGGCCCTGGGTGAGCACGGCGCGCAGCAGGGTGGTGTCGCTGCCCACCCGGGAGACCAGGTCGCCGGTGCGGCGGGTGTCGAACTCGCCGATCGGCAGGTGCAGCATGCGGGCCACCAGGCGGCGGCGGCTGGAGAGCACCACACCCTCGCCGGTGCGCTGCAGCAGGTAGTGCTGGTAGCCGCTGATCAGCCCGGAGATGACCACGAGGGCGATGAGCGCGCCCACGAGGTACCCGAGGGTTTGGCCGTTTTGCACCAGGGTGATCACCTGGCTCACCAGCAGTGGTTGGGCGAGGCTCGCGGCCGCGCCGATCACGCTCAGAACGGTCACGAAGATGAGCACCTTCTTGTGCTCCAGCAGGTACGGCATCAGCTGGCCGAACGTGGCGCGGGGGCCTTCCTCGGCCTTGCCGCCGCGGCGACCCCGGCGGGCGCGGGGCGGTTTCGGGGAGCGGCCCGCGGAATCCGTACCGGATCGGGCGCTGTCGGCGCCCGAGCCCGGGGACTGTCCGGACGGGGGATTCTCAGGGGTGCGGGTTGCGGTGCTCACTCAAGGAGTTTAACGCACAACCCCGCCCGCACTCGCGTGTGCGGGCGGGGTGCCGGACCTGCCGGCGCGGGGTCAGCGGTCCAGGTCGAGGTCCTTGGTCTCCCGCAGCAGAATGAGTGCCACCAGCGTGATCAGAGCCATGCTGGAGAGGTAGATACCCACCCAGAACGGGCTGCCGTCGCCGAGGGTCCACAGCCAGATCGCGATGAACGGGGCCACGGCCGCGCCGAGGATCGAACTCATGTTGTAGGCGAACGCGGAGCCGGTGTACCGCACGGCCGTGGGGAACAACTCGGGCAGCAGCGCGCCCATCGGGCCGAAGGTCATGCCCATCAGCGAGAACCCCAGAATGAGGAAGACCATCACTCCCGGGAAGCCGGCGCCGAGCAGCGGCACGAAGAGCAGGCCGAAGATCACAATGGCGATCGTGACGATGATCAGGGTCTTGCGGCGGCCGTGCGTGTCTGCCCAGGGCCCCGACACGAGGGTGAACACGCCGAAGAACACCACGCCGAGGATCATCATGAGGATGAACGTGTTGTAACCGAAGCCGAGGCCCGGCAGGGGGGCATCCGTTGCCGCGCGCCCGTAGCCGAGGGTGAAGGTGGTCATGAGGTAGAACAACACGTAGGTGGCGAGCATGATGAACGTGCCGAGGATCAGTTCGCGCCAGTTGGTGCGGAACACGGCGGCCAGCGGCAGCTTCTCGACCCGCTTGGTGGCGACGGCCTTGGTGAAGGTCTCGCTTTCGACGAGCTTGAGGCGCACCCAGAGGCCCACGATCACCATGACGGCGGAGAACAGGAACGGGAGGCGCCAGGCCCAGTCGAGGAAGGCGTCGGAGGGACGGGTGGGATCGTCGGACGGCAACGCGAACGCGATGGCGAGAAACAGGGTGTTGGCGATGATGAAGCCGAGCGGGGCGCCGACCTGAGGGAACGTGCCGTACCAGGCGCGCTTGCCGACCGGGGCGTTCTCGGTGGCGACCAGGGCCGCGCCGCTCCACTCGCCACCCAGTGCGAAGCCCTGCGCGAGGCGCAGGATGACGAGCATGAACGGTGCCCACCAGCCGATCATGGCGTAGGTGGGGAGCAGACCGATCAGGAACGTGGCGATGCCCATGGTGAGCAGGGCGCCCACGAGAGTGGCCTTGCGGCCTTTGCGGTCGCCGAAGTGGCCGAAGAAGAGCGCGCCGACCGGGCGGGCGACCATGGCGGCACCGAAGACGGCGAACGAGGCCAGCAGCGCGGTGGTGGGGTCGCCGGTGGGAAAGAACAGGTACGGGAACACCAGCACCGCGGCCGTCGCGTACACGTAGAAATCGTAGAACTCGATGGTGGTGCCGATGAGGCTGGCCAGGATGACGCGATGCTTGGGGTTGAGCGGTGCGGCCGGCGTGCCTGCAGGCGTGCCCGGCGACGACGCCGAGATGGTGGGGGAGGACATGGGTGTTTCAACTTCCGGGAAACGAGGGTGGGCCACCGATCATCGCCGTCGATCAGACGACACAGGCTCGGGTGGGGTGAGCGCGAAGAGGCCGGGCCGCTTGTAGGGGCACCCCAGCACCCTACGCCTCTCCCCACGCCCGCCGCCGCGCAACCAGGGGGCGGCTAGTGCCAGAGCACCGCGATGACGATGTTGGCCACGCTGAGGGCGCCGATGGCCCACAGCACCCAGGAGGGAGCGGTCGCCTTCTTGCGGTACCGCACGACGAGGGCGGTGATGACGACCACGAGCAGCAGTTTCACGCCGATCTTGCCGTTGTCGATCGAGGCCAGGGCGCCCATCTCGATGATGCCGACCAGCAGGATGCCCGTGACCAGCTGCGTGAGAGCACCGTGGAACATGGCCGGCACGACGGCACCTTTACCCTTGAGAGTGGGTTTGATCTGCACCAGAAAGCCGCCGAGCAGCGCGGCGAGTCCGATGAAATGCAGAATGAGCAGAATCTGGCGAAAAAGTTCCATGCCACCAGACTATTCGCCGTGGCGCCCCGGGGCTGCCGCCGCGACGCCGGGGCCTGAAGCTGCGGGGCCTAAGCTCCGGGGCGGTGACCGGCGAGCTGGTGCAGAGTGCGCACCGTGTCCAGCGCTGCGGCGGCGGCCTCGGCGCCCTTGTCTTCTTTCGAGCCGGGCAGGCCGGCACGGTCCAGGCCCTGCTGCTCATCGTCGAGGGTGAGCAAACCGAAGCCCACGGGCTTGCCGGAGTCGAGCGCCACCCGGGTGAGGCCGTCTGTCGCCGCGGCGGAGACGTACTCGAAGTGCGGGGTTCCGCCGCGAATGATCACACCGAGGGCGACCACGGCGTCGGCGCCGTTTTCGAGCGCGATCTTGCAGGCCACGGGCAGCTCGAAGCTGCCGGCAACCCGTACGAGCGAGAACTTCGCACCGGATGCCTCCAGCACCCGGCTGGCACCGGCGATCAGTCCATCGGTGATCACGTCATGCCAGCGACCGGCCACGATGACCACGTTCACCCCGGCGCCGTCAACCTCGTAGTCGGGTATGCCCTCTGCACTCATACGGCCTGTCCTTTCAGAATGTCTGCGGCGGCCAGGTGATGGCCCATCCGGTCGCGCTTGGCGGCCAGGTATCCCTCATTATGACTGCCGACGCCCACGATCAGGGGTACCCGTTCGATCACGCGCACTCCGCGCTCCTGCAACTGGGCGACTTTGTCGGGGTTGTTGGTGAGCAGGCGAACCTCGGTCAGGCCGAGCTCGCCGAGGATGCTGGTGGCCGCGCTGTAGTCTCGGCCGTCGCCGGGCAGGCCCAGCGCCAGGTTCGCGTCGAGGGTGTCGAGGCCGTCCTCCTGCAGGGAGTAGGCGCGGAGCTTGTTGATCAGGCCGATGCCACGACCCTCCTGGCCGCGCAGGTACACGACCACCCCGCCCTCACGCTGCACAGCGTCGAGGGACTCATCGAGCTGCGGCCCGCACTCGCACTTGAGCGAGCCGAACGCTTCACCGGTGAGGCATTCGGAGTGCACGCGCACCAGGGCGCCGTTGATCGGGGTTCCCACGATCAGGGCCACGTGGTCGGCGCCCGTCATGCGGTCGCGGTAGGCGCGCACCCGAAAGCCGCCGTGCCGAGTGGGCACGAGGGTCTCCACCTCGAAGTCGACCCGGGGTGTTTCCAGGATCGGGATGATCGAGGGCAGCGGGGCGTCGCCGTGGAACTCGTCGAGGTACACGATGAGGTCGGCGATGGTGATCACGTCGACGCCTTCACGCTGGCCCATCTCGAGCAGGCCGGGCAGGCGCATCATCTCACCGTCGTCGGCGACGATCTCGGCGATCGCGGCGACCGGGAGCAGCCCGGCCAGTTTCATGAGATCCACGGCCGCTTCGGTGTGGCCGCTGCGTTCCCGCACGCCGCCGTCGCGGGCGCGCAACGGCAGGATGTGGCCGGGCCGGTGCAGGCTCACCGGCACCGAGCCGGGGTCGGCGAGCACGCGCAGGGTGTGGGCGCGGTCGGCGGCGCTGATACCGGTGCTGAGCCGGTCGGCGGCATCGACGCTGACGGTGTAGTTGGTGCCGAGCGGGTCTTCGTTGTTGAGCACCATCACCGGCAGGTCGAGCCGGTCGGCGATGTCGTTGGTCATCGGTGCGCAGATGAAACCGGAGGTGTATTTCACCGTCCAGGCGATCCATTCCTGCGTGGCGAGCTGGGCGGAGATGATCACATCACCCTCGTTTTCACGGCCCTCGTCATCGGCCACGATGACGGGCTTGCCCAGTCGCAGGGACTCCAGGGCGGTGGGGATGTCGACGAGGCTCATGATGCGCTCCTTGTGGTGCTCGGGTCAGTGGGTGAGGCGAGGTCGGGTGAGGCGGGGGAGGGCGCGGCGACAGCGGGCGCTGCGGCGACCGTCGCGAGGGCGAGCATGCGTTCCACGTGGCGGGCCACGATGTCGGTTTCAATGTTGACCCGGTCACCCACGAGGCGTTCGCCGAGGGTGGTGGCGGTGAGGGTCTCGGGAATCAGGGACACCTCGAACCACTGCTCCGCGGCATCCGCGGGGCTGATGCTGCTCACCGTGAGCGAGACGCCGTCAATGGCGATGGAGCCTTTGTCGACCACGAGCGGGGCGAGGGCGGCGCTCAGGCTGAAGCGCAGCATGCGCCAGGCGTCAGCGGGGGTGACGGCGAGCACGGTGCTGGTGCCGTCGATGTGTCCCTGCACGATGTGCCCGCCGAGGCGGCCGCCCACAACGGCGGCGCGTTCCAGGTTGACGGGCATTCCCGGTGCGATCGCGTTGAGGGTGGACATGTCGAGGGTCTGCTGCATCACATCGGCGGTGAAGCCGGCCTCGGTGCGTTCCACCACGGTGAGGCAGACGCCGCTGACCGAGATGGAGTCGCCGTGGCCGGCGCCGGCCACCACGAGGGGGCCGCGAATGGTGAGGCGGGCGGCGTCGGGGGAGCGGTCGACACGGTCGACGCTGCCGAGCTCTTCGATGATTCCGGTGAACATGACGGTCCTAACTGGTACTGCGCGGGGTCGAGGGCGGGGTCGAGGCGGGAGTGGTCGAGGTGGGGGTGGTCGGGGCGGGATCGCGGGGCCGGGCCACGATGAGCAGGTCGTCGCCGAGGTGTTCGACGTGCACGATGCGCAGACGGCGCTGCTCGCCGATGCCGGCCACGCCGATGTCGCCCAGGGCCAGTCGGGGGCCGCCGAGCAGGGTGGGCGCAAGGTAGACGAGGTACTCGTCGGCCAGGCCGGCCGCCACGAATGCGCTCGCAAGCGTCGGGCCGCCCTCAACGAAGACGTGTCGGATGCCGCGGGCGAGCAGATCCGTGAGCACGGCGCCGAGGTCGCTCCCATCGTAGAAGAGCGCATCCTGCGGGTGCCGCCGCAGTGCGGCATCCGCCGGGGTGCGGCGGCGGCCGATAACCACCGGTACCGGCTGGGGCGCCAGCAGCTCGCCGGCGTCGCCGCGGGCGGTGAGCGAGGGATCATCGGCGAGCACTGTTCCGGTGCCGACAACGATGGCGTGGGCGAGGGATCGGCGCCGGTGCACGTCGCTGCGGGCCGCGGGCCCGGTGATCCACCGGCTGCTGCCGTCGGCGGCGGCGGCGCGGCCGTCGAGGCTCGCGGCCCATTTCAGGGTCACGAGGGGGCGCCGGAGCCGGGCGGTCACCAGCCAGTCGTCGAGAAAGGCTTCGCCTTCGGCGGCGAGCAGGCCGCTCTGCACCGTGATGCCGGCGGCGCGCAGGGTCGCGGCCCCGCCGGCGGAGCGATCGCCGGGGTCGGCGACAGCGTAGACGACGCGGGCGACTCCGGCGTCGATGAGGGCGCGCGAGCACGGGCCGGTGCGACCGGTGTGGTCGCAGGGTTCAAGGGTCACCACGGCGGTCGCGCCGCGCGCCACGGCGGCGGCCGGGGCGCCGGTCTCGGCCCTGCCGGCTTCGGTCGTGCCGGCCAGCCGGCTGAGCGCGTCGACTTCGGCGTGCGGGGTGCCGGCGCCGCGGTGCCAGCCTTCCGCGAGAGTGCTGCCGTCGGCGGCGAGAATCACGCAGCCCACCCGGGGGTTCACGCCCGCGGCCGGGCCGTTTGCGGCCAGTTCGAGGGCACGCCGCATGACCTGTTCGAGCCGGGCCCGATCAGACGGGTCGGCCGGCGCGGGATTCGCCGCTGCGGGTGACCGGTTCACAGACCCTCCTTGTTCGTGGTGGCACGAACTACGGGGGATTTTGTGGGTACACCAACTGATTCGAGGGGCCCCAATCGGCCTCTCGAATCGTGCGCCTCTCATCCGGACTTTGACCGTCGGTGCTGGAATTTCACCAGCTCAACCGGTTGCCCCGATGTTTCTGGGCCAACGCGGGTCGCGGACTTTCACCGCCGGTTCGGATTTTCACCGACCCCGGAGCACGTTCTTACTCTCTGTTATAACTCAACAAGCCGTGTGCTGAGTAATTCCCGGTCACATCCGTTCATTTATGCTCAGACCGGGGCCGGCTCCAACACGTTCAACAGCGCCCGGGCGGTGCCCTCGTCGAGGAACAGGTCGGTGATCAGATCGGCGTTGAGCGCGCCGGTGAGGCTGGCCAGTTTGGAGCTGCCGGAGACGACACAGATGCGGCGCGGAGTGCGGCGCAACACCTGGAAATCCGGGCCGCTGCTGCGGTCGTTCAGGGCGATGTTCTCGGTGCTGCCGTCGGCACGGAAGAACACCGTGGCGACGTCGCCGACCACGCCGGCCGCACTGAGAATCTCGTAGTCGACCTGGTCGAGGTAACCGCCGGCGTAGACGTGGCTGGTCACCTCGGAGAAGGGGGAACCGAGGCCGAACAGGGCCACGTCCATGCGACCCTGGATCTCGAGCAGCCGGCTGACGCTGCGTTCGCGCCAGAGCGCCTGCTTGGTGCTCGGGTCGTCGAAGAAGGCCGGCACCGGGAACTGCTGCACGTGCGCCCCGAAGGCGGTGCCGAAGCGGCCGAGGATCTCGCTGGCGTAGGCGAGGCCGGTGGTACGCATGTTGCCGGCGCCGTTGAGCTGCACGATCTGGGAGTTGTGGGTGGCCTTGGGGGTGACATGGCGGCTGATCGCGTTCATGGTGGAGCCCCATGCCACGCCGAGGGTCATATTGGAGTCGAAGTACTGGCCGAGAATTCGTGCAACCGACAGCGCCACCCGCTCGAGCCGGTCGACGTCGCTGGCGTTGTCGGGCACCGGCACCACGTGCGCGGTCACGTGGAAGCGGTCCAGAATCTCCTTCTCGAGCCGGCTGGGCGCGTCGAGCGGGGAACGAATCTGAATGTCGACCAGGCCGGTGGCCCGGGCGTGACTGAGCAGGCGGGACACCGAGGAACGGGAGGTGTGCAGCTCGTGTGCGATGGCGTCCATGGTGAGGTCCTGCATGTAGTACAGATGCGCGGCGGTGAGCGCGTCGCGTGCTCGGTCGGCCTGGCTGCGGTCGTCGTCGGGCGCCATGATGCTCCTTGCACGTATGTTCAATGATGGTGAGAATTTGTGTGAACCTGTCAGGATGTATTCAGTCACATGGGCCGACCGAGCGCAAGCTTGCGCTCCAAACAGCCCGTACCCCCCCCAACCGACCAGTAGAAGGTGAGTGACCAATGCAGCTCAACACATCGACCCAAGCCCTTCAGGACCGTCCGCAGGCCAAAGTGCTCGTCATCGGAGCCGGCATCAACGGCATCGCCACCTTCCGCGATCTGGCGCTGCAGGGCGTAGACGTGGCGATCATCGACCGCGCCGACTACGTCTCCGGTGCATCCGCTGCCTCCAGCCACATGATCCACGGTGGCGTGCGATACCTCGAAAACGGCGAGTTCCGGCTCGTGAAGGAGTCGGTCACCGAGCGCAACGGCCTGCTCAAGATCGCCCCGCACTACGTGAAGCCGCTTCAGACCACGATCCCGATCTTCTCCACTTTTTCTGGTGTGTTCGCCGCGCCGATGCGGTTTCTCACCCACAAGCAGGGCAAGAAGCACGTGGAACGCGGCGCCATGCTCATCAAAATCGGCATGATGATCTACGACTCCTTCTCCCGCGACGGCGGCACGGTGCCCCGGCATGAGTTCAAGGGACGCACCAAGGCCCTCGCCACGATGCCCAAGCTCAACCCCGACGTCAAGTACACGGCCACCTACTACGACGCCGCGATGCACGACCCGGAGCGCCTCGCCCTCGACGTGCTGCGTGACGGGCTCGACACCGGTGAGCACGCCCGTGCCGCGAACTACGTCGAAGCCGTCGGCATGGACGAGAACGGTGTGCTGCTGCGCGACGCCGTCACCGGAACCGAATTCAGCTTCGCCGCCGACATCGTGGTGAACACCTCCGGGCCCTGGACCGACCTCACCAACCAGGCCCTCGGCCAGGGCAGCACCTTCATGGGCGGCACCAAGGGCTCCCACGTGGTGCTCGACAACCCTGAGCTTCTCGCCGCGACCGGCGGGCGGGAGATCTTCTTCGAGCACCAGGACGGCCGCATCGTGCTGATCTACCCGCTCAAGGGCAAGGTGCTCGTGGGCACCACCGACCTCGAGCACAACATGAAGGACCCGATCCGGGTCACCGAGCCCGAGATCGACTACTTCTTCGACCTGATCAAGACGGTGTTCCCCACCATCGCGGTCAATCGTGCACAGATCGTCTTCCGCTTCTCCGGCGTGCGCCCGTTGCCCCGCCACGACGACGAGGCCCCCGGCTTCGTGAGCCGCGACTACCGCATCGAGTCCACTCCGCTGCAGAAGCGGGCCGGCACGCTGCTCAGCCTCGTCGGCGGCAAATGGACCACGTTCCGCGCCCTCGCCGAGAACCTCAGCGACGACATCCTCAAGCTGATCGGGCAGACCCGCACCGTGTACACCGAGGGCCTCGCCATCGGCGGCGGCAAGGGCTTTCCGGCCACGGATGCCGCGCTGCGGGTCTGGGTGACCAGCCACGGCGACGAGGTGGGCACCGACCGCGCCACCACGCTGCTGGCCCGCTACGGCACCCGTGCCGCCGACGTGATCGACTTCCTCACCGACACCAGCGCCACGGCCGATGCGCCGCTGGTGCACGCCCCGGACTACAGCCGCCGCGAAATCGAGTACCTGGCGGCCACCGAGTCGGTAGTGCGCCTGATCGACGTTCTGCTGCGCCGCACCAGCATCGCCTTCGTGGGCGGCGCGAGCACCGAACTCATCGCGGAACTCGCCGGCGTCGTGGCGCCGGTACTGGGCTGGGACGAGGCCCGCCAGGCCGGCGAGATCGACCTGGCCCGCGGCATCCTGCAGGATGCGCACGGCATCAGCCTGACCCCGCTGGCCGCCGGAGCGCCCGCGAGCAAGTAGTCACACGGCACGCCCCGGCGGCCCGGATCTGCACGAACGTGCAGCCGATCTGGGCCGCCGGGGTGTTTTGCGCAGTTACGGTCTTAACAGCAAGCAGATTCACAGCTTCGTGAAATCGCAGTTATTTGCACACAATGAAAGGTCAACGTGGACAACATCGGTGTAGTAATGCTTTCGGAGGTTGTGGGAACAGCCATCCTCATCCTCTTGGGTACGGGCGTGGTCGCCAACGTCGCCCTGGCCAAGACCAAGGGCTTCGGCGCCGGTTTTCTCATGGTCACCTTCGGCTGGGGCCTCGGCGTCTACGCCGGTGTCATCGTTGCCTACAACTCCGGCGCCCACCTGAACCCCGCCGTGACCATCGGACTGGTCACCTCCGGCGCCACCGAATTCGGCGCCGGCGTTCCCGTCAACGTGATCTCGGTGCTGGCGTACATGATCGCCCAGCTGATCGGCGCCATGATCGGTGCGACGCTCACCTGGATGGCCTACAAGCAGCACTTCGATGAGGAACCCGAACCGGCCAACAAGCTCGGCGTCTTCTCCACCGGGCCGGCCATTCGCAGCTACGGCTGGAACCTCGTCACCGAGATCATCGGCACCTTCGTTCTTGTCTTCGTCGTGATCGGCTTCGGCCGTCAGGGCGACGCCGGCGGCCTGGCCGCGCTCGGCGCCCTGCCGGTGGCCCTGCTCGTGATCGTGATCGGTACCTCCCTCGGTGGGCCGACCGGCTACGCGATCAACCCGGCCCGTGACCTCGGCCCGCGCATCGCGCACTTCCTGCTGCCCATCAAGGGCAAGGGACCCTCCGACTGGGGCTACTCCTGGGTTCCGGTCGTCGGCCCGCTGATCGGTGGTTCGCTCGCCGGCATCGCCTCGATCGCCCTGCTGCCGATCCTCGCCTGACACCGGGCACCATCCGTCACACCCCGCAGAACCCGCATATCCCGCAGAACCCGCAGAACCCGCTCATCCGCACCACACCATCGAAACAAAGGAGTTCACCATGGCCAACTACGTTCTCGCCATTGACCAGGGCACGACCAGCACCCGCGCGATCATCTTCGACAAGTCCGGCTCGATCATCTCGACCGGTCAGCTCGAGCACGATCAGATCCTTCCGCGCGCGGGCTGGGTTGAGCATGACCCCAAGCAGATCTGGGACAACACCCGTGAGGTCATCGGCCAGGCGCTGTCGAAGGCCGACATCACCCGCCACCAGATCGAGTCCGTGGGCATCACCAACCAGCGCGAGACCGCGGTGGTCTGGGACAAGAACACCGGCGTGCCCGTGTACAACGCCATCGTCTGGCAGGACACCCGCACCCAGGACATCGTCGACCGTCTCGCCGCCGACGGCGGCGTCGACCGCTTCAAGAAGACGGTCGGGCTGCCCCTGGCCACGTACTTCTCCGGAACCAAGATCGTCTGGATTCTCGAAAACGTGGAGGGCGCCCGCGAAAAGGCCGATGCCGGCGACCTGCTGTTCGGCACCACCGACAGCTGGGTGCTCTGGAATCTCACCGGCGGCATCGACGGCGGCGTGCACGCCACCGACGTGACCAACGCCAGCCGCACCCTGTTCATGGACCTCGAGACCCTGCAGTGGGACGAGGAGATCCTCGCCGCCTTCGACGTGCCCAAGTCGATGCTGCCCGAGATCAAGTCCTCGTCCGAGGTCTACGGCATCATCAGCACCCACAGCCTGCTGCGCGAGGTGCCCGTTGCCGGAATCCTCGGCGACCAGCAGGCCGCCACGTTCGGCCAGGCGGCCTTCGACAAGGGTGAGGCCAAGAACACCTACGGCACCGGTAACTTTCTCATCTTCAACACCGGCACCGACATCATCGAGTCCAAGAACGGCCTGCTCACCACGGTCGGCTACAAGCTCGGCGACGAGCCCACCCACTACGCCCTGGAAGGATCCATCGCGGTCACCGGGTCGCTCGTGCAGTGGATGCGCGACCAGCTCGGCCTGATCAAGGACGCCGCCGAGATTGAAGCGCTCGCCCTGACCGTCGACGACAACGGCGGCGCCTACTTCGTGCCCGCGTTCTCGGGTCTGTTCGCGCCGTACTGGCGTGCCGACGCCCGCGGCGCCCTGGTCGGCCTGACCCGCTACGTGAACAAGGGCCACATCGCCCGTGCGGCCCTGGAGGCCATCGCCTACCAGACCCGTGAGGTCATCGACGCGGTCAACGCCGACTCCGGCGTGCCGCTCACCGAGCTCAAGGTCGACGGCGGCGCCACGGCCAACGATCTGCTCATGCAGTTCCAGGCCGACATTCTCGGCGTGCCCGTGGTGCGCCCGGTCGTCGCCGAGACCACCGCCCTGGGAGCGGCCTACGCGGCAGGGCTGGCCGTGGGTTTCTGGAGCAGCCTCGACGACCTGCGCGCCAACTGGCAGGAAGACGCCCGCTGGGAGCCGTCGATGGACAAGGAAGAGGCCGACCGCCTGATGCGCAACTGGAAGAAGGCCGTCACGAAGACCCTCGACTGGGTCGACGAAGACGTGCGCTAAGTCCCACCCGCACCACCCGCACTACCCGCACCCGAAGCCCGGCCCGCGTTCTCGCGTGGCCGGGCTTTCGGCGGGGAGGACGGCTAGCGGGGTGGGAGCAGGCCGACGCGGTCGTAGGCGGTGGCGAGGGTCTCGTCGGCCACGGATGCCGCCCGGTCGGCGTTCTGGGCCAGCACCCGGTCCAGCTCGGCCGGGTCGCCGAGCAGCTCGGTCACCCGGGCACGAATGGGATCGAACGTCTCGGCGACGACCTCGACGAGGCCCTTCTTGAGGTCGCCGTAGCCGCGGCCGGCGTACTCAGTCTCGAGCGACTCCACGGTACGGCCGGCCAGTACGGAGTAGATGGTGAGCAGGTTCGCGACGCCGGGCTTGTTCTCACGGTCGAAGACCACGCCGCCGTCGGCATCCGTCACCGCGCGCATGATCTTCTTTTTGGTGACGCCCGGCTCATCGAGCAGCCAGATCACGCCGGCATGCGACTCGGCCGATTTCCTTAACAGGAAAGAGTCGTGTGGCGCGCATTTCAGGGAGGAGTTTCAGACGCCCGACGGGGAGGCGATGAGGAACGACGAGGAGTTTGCCTATGTAGCCGCCTGGGAGTATGCAGGAAAGGGGCAGCCGCACATCCTGCACAAGGAGGAGTTGAAGTTTGAGGCGGTTGAGATGAAGGTAAGGAGCTACAAGTAGGGCGTAATGGCGTAATGGCGTAATGGCGCAGGGGCGCAGGGGCGTAAAGCTAGAGGCGTAGAGGCGTAAGGGCGAAGAAACTCCGAAACACAAAACACGCACCCCGTAACAATAAATTTAAAATTAATCCGAATCTGATAACGACAACAAGTAATTAAACCAACTATATGAAGCTCACACTAAAGATATGGCGTCAGAAGAATGCAAAGGCCAGGGGTAATTTTGTTACCTACCAGATGGATAATGTATCGCCCGAGATGGCATTTCTCGAAATGCTTGATGCCCTGAACAAACGTCTCGTGGAAGAGGATAAGGAGCCTGTGGCCTTTGATCACGACTGTCGCGAGGGGATTTGCGGGTCGTGCGGGATGTTCATTAACGGTCATCCACACGGGCCGGTACCGGCACTTACAACCTGTCATCTCTCGATGCGGCATTTCAAGGATGGGGATGTAGTATGGATAGAGCCATGGAGGGCCAGGCCCTTTCCTGTGATTAAGGATCTTATTGTTGACAGGTCGGCCTTTGACAAGATACAGGTAGCTGGCGGATTCATATCCGTGAACAC
>JAWOHA010000130.1:0-7195 GCA_046496385.1 Cryobacterium sp.
CACATTCCCCCACTTTTCTCGAGCAAACCTCACCCCTTCGATAAAATTGGGGTATGTCACACACACTCCCGTCGAGGACCGGGGTGCCCGACGGGAGTGTCTGTGACATACCCCAATTTTATCGAAGGGGTGAGGTTTGCTCGAGAAAAGTGGGGGAATGTGGATAAGTTGCCCGAACGTAGGGCTGTGGAAAACTTAGGGCTTGGAGGTCGGCTTACGAGGTCTCGATCGCTCGTTCCTCGCGCCTCGACCGGCGGGATGGTTACCTCGACCGGCGGAGAGGGGCGCCTCGACCAGCGCGGGGGCGAGACCGGCGAGGGAATGGGCCGGCAGGACCGGCGGAGAGGCCGGCAGGTCGCGATCGGCATAGGCTGCTGGAGCGAGCGATACGCCGCATCGCCGGTGCGCGCATCGCCAGTGCGCGCATCCAAGTGAGCCGCCTGTCAGAATCGAACTGACGACCTTCTCATTACGAGTGAGATGCTCTACCAACTGAGCTAAGGCGGCGAGTCCCGGCACCGAGGCACGCGGGACAACCTCGACAAGCTTAGCCGCTCCGGCGGGTCATCGTGTACACCTGTGCGAACGAGGCCCGCACCTGCCCTGACAAGGTGATCGAACCATCGCCGTCTACCCAGCACCGCCAGGCGTGACGGATGGCGGCGACCGAGATCATCGTGAACAGCAGCGCCTCCTGGGCGAGGGCTCCCGGCTCTTCAGTGCGCTCCGGACGGTCGATCAGAAACCGTCGCTCGAACACGTCGTGCAGCTGCTGCTCGAACACCCGCACGGCGGCCACGCGCACCCCGAGCAGGTAGACGCTGTCCTGCATCATCTCCCGGCGCAGGCGATGAATCTCCCGATCAGACTCGGTGCGCTCGAGGCTCGCCGCGATCAGAACGGCCAGCTGCTCCCAGATGTCGCCGTCGGGACCGCCGTGCACGAACAGTTCCACGTCGTCGGCCGTGCCGAGCCCGGGCGCATCGCCCACGAGGGCAGCGTCTTTGGAGGCGAAGTAGTTGAAAAAGGTGCGCGGTGAGACTCCGGCGACCCGGCTGATGTCGTCAATGGTGACCTTGTCGATGCCACGGTTCTGGGCGAGCGTCAGCACCGCGAGCTGGATCGCCCGGCGCGTCGCGAGACGCTTACGCTCGCGAAGACCCAGATCATCAAAGTACTCAGACATGGTTCGATTCTGGCACTCGGGCCTGCATGCGTACCGGCAATGCTCTCAGGAAAGTGCCCCGACAGCGGCCGCCCACCGGTCAGCACATCGGGTCTTCGGCAGGCACCTCTCCGGTGAGCAGGTAGGTGTTCACAGCCCCGTTCACACAGGCGTTGGATTTGTTGTAGGCCGTGTGACCCTCACCCTGGTAGGTCACCAGGTGGCCGCTCTCGAGCTGCTGAGAGAGCGCTTCGGCCCACTCATACGGCGTCGCCGGGTCGTTGGTGGTGCCGACCACGAGTATGGGCAGGGCGCCGGCGCCGGTGATCTCGCCGCGCTCCCCCTCGAAGGCGTGCGGCCAGTTCGCGCAGCCGATGTCGCCGAAGCTCATGTACGTGCCGATCACCGGCGCGGCGGCCTGAATCTCGGCGGCCTGGGCGCGCATCTTTTCGGGGTCGTCGTCGAAGGCGTAGTCGACGCAGTTGATCGCGAGGAACGCCTCGGTGGAGTTGTCGTTGTAGCTGCCGTCCGCGGCTCGGCCGTTGTAGGCATCCGCAAACGCAAAGGCGGTATCGGCCCCGCCGAACATGATCTCGTCGAACATGGCGCTCAGCTGCGGCCACGCGGTGGCCTGGTAGAGCGGGTAGATGATAGCGGTGAGCAACGAATTGGAGCCGAGCTCCCGGCCGTCTTCGGCCCGAATCGGGCTGGCGTCAACGGATGCCAGCAGCGCCCCCACGGTGCTCATGCCCTGCTCGACGGTGCCGGTGAACGGGCACTCGGTGCCGGCCAGGCAATCGGTGAGGTACGCCCGGAGCGCGTTTTCGAATCCGACGGCCTGAGTGCGGGTGACCTCGAAGTTGCTCGAAGACGGGTCGAGCGCGCCGTCGAGGGCGAGCCGGCCGACCTTGTCGGGGTAGAGGTTCGCGTAGACGGCGCCGAGGTAGGTGCCATACGAGAAGCCGAGGTAGTTGAGTTTGTCGTCGCCGAGCACCGCGCGCAGCAGGTCGAGGTCGCGGGCGGCGCTGTCGGTGTCGACGTTGCCCAGAAGCTCGCCGGTGTTGGTCGCGCAGGCCTCCCCGAACGCGACCGAGTCCGCTTCGAGTTCGGCGATCCAGGCGTCGCTGCCCCGTTCGGCGTCGACGAGGCCGTAGAGGTGTTCGTCCATCTGCGCCGGTTCGTAGCAGCTCACTGCGCTGGAGCGCCCGACGCCGCGCGGGTCGAAGCCCACGATGTCGAATCCGGCCTGCAGCTCGGCGTCGGTGGCGTAGTCCACGGAGTTGAGCACGAAGTCGTACCCGGAGCCGCCGGGGCCGCCGGGGTTCACCAGCAGCGACCCCTGCCGGTCGCCGGTCGCCGCCTGCCGCACCAGTGCCAGCTCGATCTCGCCCGCGTCGGGGTCACTCCAGTTCAGCGGCGCCGTGGCGGTGCTGCACTGCATACCGTCGCCGCAGGTCTCCCATTGCAGAACCTGGCCGTAGAACGAATCCAGGTCGCCGGCCACCGTCTCACCGGTCGGAGTCGACGTGGTGGGCGCCTCGGTGAGCACGCCCGCGCAGGCGCTCAGTGCCAGGGTTGCCACCATGACGGCCGCCACGGTTGCCAGACGAAAGGGTTTTCTCACCGGGTGACTCCTCGGGCTGTGAACGGGTACGGGCTGTGAACGGGCAGTGCTGTGAAGACGGGGGTTCGGATGCGTGGCTAGCGCGCGTGCACCGGCGCGGCGTCGCGCCGAATCATGGACACCAGCATGGCCTCCAGCGCGAGCGCCGGCGCCACGTTGGATTCGATGCGGCGCCGCGCGAGCGCGATGGCGTCCATTGTGGCGACCGTTGCTGCGGGCTGGCTGCACGCCGCGGCGCCCTGCAGCTCAGGGCGCAGCTCCCGGTTGATCACGGTGTGCTCGCGGCCCAGCTGCACCATGAGCACGTCGCGGTACAGCGAGGCCAGGTCGACCAGAATACGGTCGATGCCGTCGCGCAGGCTGCGCGTGGCACGGCGTTTCTGGTCGTCTTCGAGGGCCTTGATCTGGCTGCGCAGCGCGGGAGGAACGGCCTGCCCCACCTCCACACCCAGCGAGTGCAGCACCCCCGCCCGCTCTTCGGCGTCGCGCTGCAGCGTGATGGCCTTGGCGTCGTCGCCGGCGATGGCGAGCAGCCGCGCGGCCGCGTTCACGGCCGCGGAGATGGACCGGATGCCGAGGACCGTGCGCAGGGTGTCTTCACGGCGCTCTCGGGCCTCGGCGTTGGTGGCGAGTCGGCGGGCCATGCCGATGTGGCTCTGGGCCAGTCGGGCCGAGAGCTCGGCGATGTCGGGGTCGATGCCGTCGCGGCGCACGAGCAGGTCGGCCACCGCCTCGATGCTGGGCACCCGCAGGCGCACCGTGCGCACCCGGGAACGAATCGTGGGCAGCAGGTCGGCTTCACTGGGCGCGCAGAGAATCCAGACTGTGCGCGCCGGCGGCTCCTCGAGCGCCTTGAGCAGCACGTTGGAGGTGCGCTCCACCATGCGATCGGCGTCTTCCACCACAACCACCCGGTACCGGCCCGCCGACGGCGAGTACTGCGACCGGGCCACGGCCTCTTTCACCGCCTCCATCTTGATGATCACGCCCTCCGTGGTGAGCACGGTGAGGTCGGGATGGGTGCGGGCGTTCACCTGCCGCAGCGCCGCCTGGTCGGCGTCGGGGGTGCCGGGGCTCAGTAGCGCGGCCGCGAAGGCGAAAGCGAGGTTGGAGCGGCCCGATCCGGGCGGCCCCGTGATCAGCCAGGCGTGCGTCATCGACGCGGACTCCGCCCCCGGGACCGGCCGTTCGGCCGCCGCCCGAAAGATCTCGATGGCAGCGTCTTGCCCCGTCAAGTCTTCCCACACTGCCATGACGCAAGTTTACCGGTGTGAGCTGACAGTCACACCGTGCCGGCGTTCGTGCCGGCGTTCGTGCCGGCGGCGGCCGAATCGGTCAGGGCCGTGCCGAGAGCAGCTCTGTGACGCGCGCGCGAATCTCTGCGGCGATCTGCGGCGCGGATGCGGCGGCGTCGAGCACCAGAAACCGGCCCGGTTCGTCGGCGGCCAGGCCCAGAAAAGCATGCCGCACCCGGGCGTGAAATTCGCCCTTCTCATTTTCCAGCCGGTCGAACGGCTTGTCAGCGGCGTCGAGCCGGCCACGGGCGGCGGTTTCGTCGAGGTCGAGCAGCACGGTGAGATCGGGCAGCAGTCCTTCGGCGGCCCACAGCGACAGGTCGCGCACCTCGGCGCCGCCGAGAACGCGTCCGGCGCCCTGGTAGGCCACCGAGGAGTCCAGGTAGCGGTCCTGGATCACGATCTCGCCGCGCGCGAGGGCGGGCCGAATCTTGGTGGCCACGTGCTGGGCACGGTCGGCGGCGTAGAGCAGGGCTTCCGCTCGGGGGTTGATCTCGCCGCGGTGGTGCAGCACGATCTCACGGATCGCGAGGCCGACATCCGTTCCGCCGGGTTCGCGGGAACGCAGCACGGTGTGCCCGTGCTGCTGGAGCCACTCGGTGAGCAGCGCAGCCTGGGTGCTCTTGCCCGCACCGTCACCGCCCTCCAGGGTGATGAACAGTGCGCTCACTCCGCCGACGCCTGTGCTGCGGCGTCTTTGGCGGCCTTGGTGGCGGCGCGGGTGGCGGCGGCCTTCTTCGCCGTGGCCGCCTTCGCGGCCGCGCTCGGAACCGCGCGCTTGGTGGCGGCCGCCTGGGGAGCGGCCGTCTCGCCGGCGGCGGCGGCTTTGGCGGCCTTGGTCGCGGCGCGGGTGGCGGCGGCCTTCTTCGCCGTGGCCGCTTTCGCTGCCGCGGTCGGCGCCTTCTTCTTCGCGGGAGCCTTCTTGGCCGGAGCCTTCTTCGCCGGAGCCTTCTTGGCGCGCGGGGCGGCCGGGCCCTTGGCGCGCTTGTCGGAGAGCAGTTCCACGGCCCGGTCGAAGTCGATCTCGTCGACGTCTTCGCTCTTGGGGATGGTGGCGTTGGTGACACCGTCGGTCACGTAGGCGCCGAAGCGGCCGTCCTTGATCTTGATGGCCTTGCCGCTCTCGGGGTCGGGCGTCTCGAACTCTTTGAGCGCACTCGACGCCCGGCGGGCACCGTACTTGGGCTGCGCGTAGAGTTCCACGGCGCCGGCCAGGTCGATATCGAAGATCTGGTCTTCGCTCGTGAGCGACCGGGTATCGATGCCCTTTTTCAGATACGGGCCGAACTTGCCGTTCTGCGCGAGAATCTCGGTCTGGGTCTCGGGGTCGAGGCCCACCGTGCGTGGCAACGCCAGCAGACGCAGCGCGGTCTCGAGGTCGATCGTGGCGAGGTCCATGCTCTTGAACAACGACGCGGTGCGGGGCTTGTCGGCCGGGGCGACCTTCTTCGCGGCCGGCTTGCGCTTGGGCTTCGAGACGGTCACCTCGCCGGTGGCGGGGTCGACCGTTTCCACGGGCCGGGCGGCGAGCGCCGCGGCTGCGGCAGCGGCGGCGACCACCGCGGGGTCTACCGGGTCGAGCTCGGTGACGTAGGGACCGAACCGGCCGTCTTTGGCGATGATCTCCTTGCCCGACTCCGGGTGCAGCCCGATCACACGGTCGACCGACACCGGGGCGTCGATGAGTTCGTGCGCCTTGGCTGCGGTGAGTTCGTCGGGGGCCAGCTCCGGCGGAATGTTCACCCGGCGCGGCGGGGCGTCGGGCGCGGCATCGGGCACGGCCACTTCGAGGTAGGGGCCGTACTTGCCGATGCGCAGCGTGATCTCGTCGTCGATGACCACCGAGTTGATGGTGCGGGCGTCGATCTCACCGAGGTTGTCGATCACGTGGCGCAGGCCCCGGTGCTTGTCGCTGCCGAAGTAGAAGCTGTTCAGCCAGTCGAGGCGGTCGGCTTCGCCGCCGGCGATGCGGTCGAGGTCGTCTTCCATCTCGGCGGTGAAGTCGTACTCGATCAGATCGCCGAAGTACTCCTCGAGCAGGCGCACCACCGAGAAGGCTATCCAGTTCGGCACCAGGGACTGCCCGCGCGGCGTGACATAGCCGCGTTCGGTGATGGTGGAGATGATCGACGCGTACGTCGACGGGCGGCCGATGCCGAGCTCTTCGAGCTTCTTCACCAGGCTGGCCTCGGTGTAGCGGGCGGCCGGGCTAGTCTCATGGCCCTTGGCCTCGACGGCCGCGAGCGTCAGCTTCTGGCCCTCTTCGAGCGGCGGCAGCTTCGACTCGGTGGCGGCGGTGGGGGCGTTGCGCTCTTCGTCTTTGCTCTCTTCGTAGGCCAGCATGAAGCCGCGAAAGGTGATGACCGTGCCGCTGGCCGAGAACTCGGCGAGGGTGTTGGCGGCCAGAATGTGATCGGCCGCGCCGGTGGGGCCGGCGGCGATGGTGACGGATGCCGTGGAACCGGTCGCGTCCTTCATCTGCGAGGCGACGGTGCGCTTCCAGATCAAGTCGTAGAGCTTGAAGTCGTTGCCGCGCAGGCTGGACTGGAGCGACGCCGGCGTGCGGAAGGTGTCTCCGGAGGGACGGATCGCCTCGTGCGCTTCCTGGGCGTTCTTGCTCTTGCCCTTGTAGACCCGGGGCGCGTCGGGCACCGTTTCGGCGCCGTACAGGGCTGCAGCCTGGGTGCGGGCGGCGCTGAGGGCCTGCGTGCCGAGGCCGGGAGAGTCGGTTCGCATGTAGGTGATGTAACCGTTTTCGTACAGCGACTGCGCCACGCTCATGGTCTGGCGCGCGGTGAAGCGCAGCTTGCGGGCGGCTTCCTGCTGCAGCGTCGACGTGGTGAACGGGGCGGCCGGGCTGCGCCGGTACGGCTTGGAGGCGACCTTCGTGACCGTGAACGGCACGCCCGGCTGCTGCAGGGCGCGGGTGAGGGAGTGCGCGGCGGCTTCGTCGAGGGTCACGGCGATGACCTTGGGCTTGAGGGATCCGGAGTCGTCGAAGTCGCTGCCGCTGGCGATGCGTTCGCCGCCGAGGCGCACGAGCTTTGCGTCGAAGCCGAGGGCGTCGGCAGCGCCCGATGCGGCGAGGCGGGCGATCAGGTCCCAGTAGCC
>JAWOHA010000167.1:0-11035 GCA_046496385.1 Cryobacterium sp.
GCTGGTCGAGGCCGCTCCCGCTGGTCGAGGCCGCTCCCGCTGGTCGAGGCCGAGCTTGCGAGGATCGAGACCCCGCAAGCCGACACGCACACCCACACCAACACCCACACCCACACCCACACCGCGATGGGTAACTATCTCGTAATTTTACTCAATAATCTCTGAGCTTTTCTCGACTTTAGTTGCGATAGGTGAGATAATTGGGGTATGGACATCAACGGAGAGATATCTCCCGGCACTGTCGCTCCTGCGGGAGGCCTGTCGGGACAGAGCTCGGATCAGTCACACCCGGATCAGTCACCGGGTTCAGCACCTCACGCACCGTCAACTCCAACACATCTGGCCAACCGGGCCGAAGACCGGGAGCGGGCGAAGACGTATATTCCGCGCCGGGGCTTCAACGGCAAGACCAGCATGCCCGCCCCCACCGACACGCTGAACGTGCTCCTCGACGACGCGGCCGGGCTGGAGCGCAGGGTCGCTCATACCCACGCCGAGCGTGCCGCGGTCATCGACCGGGTGCGGCTCTTCGTGCTGGCGACCGCGCAGACGGGCAAACCCACCGACCCGGCGATCACGCAACCGGGCGGTGCGGCCGGCGTCGCCGAGGCGCACAACGAAGCCCGCACCGGAATACCGCAGAACACCGCCTGGAAGACGCCCCGGCGGCACCGCATCTGGAGTGCCGAACAGGCCGCGTTCGAGGGCCTCGTCGCCGAGATCGCCTGCCTGTTCCGGGTGTCGGAGGGCGTGGCCCGGTCGTTGCTGTTCGAGAGCGAGATGCTCCTGCACGGCCTGCCACGCACGCTGCAGGCCTTGTCTGAGGGGGCCGTCAGCTACCGCCACGCACAGGTGATCATCGACCAGGCCGCGAGCCTGCCCCGCACGGCGTGGGCCGACTTCGAGAAGCGGGTGCTCGACGACCTGGAGGGCCTGACGCCGCCGCAGCTGCGGGAGAAAACCATCCGGCTGCGGGAACGGCTGCACCCGGACTCCATCGCGGTGCGGAGAAAGACGGCGATCACAGACCGGTGGATGCGCCTCACTCCCGCGCAAGACGGCATGAGCTATCTGGAGATGTACATCGCCAGCGAAGACGCCGCGGCGATCTACAACCGGGTGACCGATGTCGCCACGACCCTGAAGACCGGGAAGCCGGCCGAGGCAACGTCAGCGACGACTGCACGAAATCTTGAGCCCGAGCAGCGCACGCTCCCGCAGTTGCGGGCCGACGTCGCCACCGACCTGCTCATGATGGGCGTCACCGCCACCGGACTCGGCCACGGCGTGCGAGCCACGGTCAGCGTGACCGTTCCCGTGTTCAGCCTGATGGGCCTCACCGACGAACCCGCGAACCTCGACGGCGTCGGGCCGATCGACCCCGAGACCGCCCGGCGCCTCGCCGGCACCGCAACCCGGTTCACCCGGTTGCTGGTGCACCCCGAGACCGGCGTTCTGCTCTCGGTCGGGCGGGACTCCTACCGGGTGCCCGCCGAGCTGAAACGGGCGCTGGACGCCCGCGACGAGACCTGCCGGTTTCCGGGCTGCACCCGCCGGGCCCGCGGCGGAGAGGTCGACCACACCCACGACTGGCAGTTCGGCGGCGAGACCGCCCTGAACAACCTGGCCATTCTCTGCCGGCGCGGCCACCGCCTGAAGCACCAGACCGGCTGGCGGGTGAAGCAACGCATCAACGGCACCCTCGAGTGGACCAGCCCCGCCGGCCGCGTCACCGCCACACATCCGGCATCGCGCATGAAGCCGGTGCTGCCCCCGGAGTTCGCGCTGCCGGACGATCTACGACAAGTCCGGGTGCAGATGACCGGATCACCTGCCGGGCAGCGGCTGACGCCCGACGAGCTCTGGGACCTGGCCGAATGCACCCCGACCAACGCCCCCTTCTAGCGGGGTCTCAAGGTCTGGCCCGGTGTCAGAGGTGAACGTCGACCCAGTCGTGCCCCAGACTCTCCAGATCGGCGCCTCCGGCCGTGGCCTGGGCAACGAGCGCGGCCAGGCGTGCGGCGTCGTCATCGGCGATCTGCAGCACTGCTTCGCGCCCGTAGGCCGTACCCAGAACGGTCACGCCGCGCTGACGCAGCTCGGCCTCGACGCGTCCGGCATCCGCATGGGGGAGCGCCAGCGAGAACAGTTCGCGGCGTTCGCGTGCCACGACGAGCCCCTGAGACTGCGCGGCATCAATGGCGGTCAGCACCGCCTCCGAGTAGGCGCGCACCAGGCCGCCGGCACCCAGCAGGGTGCCACCGAAGTAGCGGGTGACAACCGCCGCGCAGTCCGTGAAGCCGCGCCCGGCCAGCGCCTCGAGCATTGGCCGCCCCGCCGTTCCGGACGGTTCGCCGTCGTCATTGGACCGATGCACCTGATCGGGTGTGCCCGCAGGCCCGAGCACGAACGCCGAGCAGTGGTGCCGGGCATTCCAATGCTGTTTGCGGGCCTCGTCGACCACGCACCGCGCGGCATCCTCGGTCTCGGTTCGCACCAGACGGCAGAGAAAGCGAGACTTCTTGACCTCGATCTCCGCGTCGACACGGCTGCCGACGCCACCGCTCAGAGTGAGATCGGGCATTCGAACCGCCTCGCGCATCCGCCGGTCGGGATTGTGGAGCGGATGACGGGAATCGAACCCGCGCTATCAGCTTGGGAAGCTGAAGTTCTGCCATTGAACTACATCCGCACGTGGAAACCGCCGAAGCGGTAACCGGAACCGTGCCAGCATATCAAGCTCTCGCCGTTAGGCTGGCACTGTGCTGCTCTCCGATCGCGATATCAAGGCCGAACTCTCGCTCGAACGCATTCGGATGGAGCCTTTTCATGAAGAAATGATCCAGCCCTCCAGCATCGACGTGCGATTGGACCGCTACTTTCGGCTCTTCGACAACCATAAGTATGCCTACATCGACCCGGCTGAAGACCAGCCCGAGCTGACCCGCCTCATCGAGGCCCAGCCGGGTGAACCGTTCATTCTGCACCCGGGCGAATTCGTTCTCGGCTCCACCTACGAACAGATCACCCTGCCCGACGATGTGGCCGCCCGCCTTGAGGGCAAGAGTTCCCTCGGCCGGCTCGGCCTGCTCACCCACTCCACGGCCGGTTTCGTCGACCCCGGGTTCAGCGGCCATGTCACGCTCGAGCTCAGCAACGTCGCGACCCTGCCGATCAAACTCTGGCCCGGCATGAAAATCGGCCAGATGTGCTTTTTTCGGCTCAGTTCCCCGGCCGAGCAGCCCTACGGCTCCAGCGCCTACGCCTCCCGCTACCAGGGCCAGCGCGGCCCGACCGCGTCACGCTCGTTTCAGAACTTCCACCATACGGATGTCTCGGTCAGCCAGGCCGGACGCCCCGGCGCCTGACCTGCCCGCTCACGCGGTGCCCCGCCGGGCGCGTGCCGTGGCCGCACGCCGACGCGGGCCCCGGCTCACCGGCTAGTGAATCTGCTCCTGGCGCGCCTTCACCGGAATCAGCAGCAGCAGGCCCAGAAGCAGCACGGCCATAATGCCCAGGATGCCCCAGTGGGTGGCCCCGAAGACCGAGACCGTCAGGGCGAAGGCCGTGGGGGCGAGAAAGCTCACGGCGCGCCCGGTGGTGGCGTAGAGGCCGAAGACCTCGCCCTCCCGCCCCGCCGGAATCAGCCGGGCCAGAAAGGTGCGGCTGGCCGATTGGGCCGGCCCCACGAACAGGGTGAGGGCCAGCCCGGCGGTCCAGAACACGATCTGTCCTCCGTCGTGCAGCAGGAACACCAACAGGCCGCTCACGATCAGGCCGATCAGTGCCGTGACGATGACCGGTTTCGGACCGATCCGGTCGTCGAGTGGGCCCGCTGCCATGGTGGCCACGCCGGCAACGACGTTGGCGGCGATGGCGAAGATGATCACTTCGCCGGGAGAGAAGCCGAAGACCGATGCCGCCAGCACTCCGCCGAAGGTGAAGACCCCCGCCAGACCGTCACGAAAAACGGCGCTGGCCACGAGAAAATAGAGCGTCTGGCGGCTGGTGTGCCACAACCGGGCCACATCGCGGCCCAGCACCGCATAGGACTGCAGAAAACTCACCGGCGCACGCCGTGCGGCGGCGGGAGCCCGGTACTCGGGAACTCGCAGCAGCACCGGCAGGGCCGACAGCCCGAACCAGGCTGCGGCGATGAGCATGGTCACCCGCACCGCAAGGCCGTTTTCGCTGGTGACCCCGAACAGGCCCACTTCGGGCGCGATGAACCCGAAGTAGACGATGAGCAGTAAGACGATGCCTCCGAGGTAACCCATGCCCCACCCGAAGCCGCTCACGCGACCCAGGGTTCGCGGCGTGGAGACCTGGGCCAGCATGGCGTTGTAGTTGACCGAGGCGAATTCGAAGAACACGTTGCCGGCCGCGAGAAGCACGAGGCCCAACAGCAGGTAGTTCGGGCTGGCCTCGACGAAGAACAGCGCGGCGGTGATGCCCACCACCATGAAGGTGTTCACACCGAGCCAGAACTTGCGCCGCCCGGAGGTGTCGGAGCGCTGCCCGGTGATCGGGGCGAGAACGGCGATGAGCAGCCCGGCTATGGCGAGGGCCCAGCCCAGCCGGGCCGACAGCACGTCCTTGTCGCCGAAGGCCGAACCGGTGATGTAGACACTGAAGACGAAGGTGGTCACCACCGCGTTGAAGGCGGCGGACCCCCAGTCCCAGAAGGCCCAGGCGACGACGCTGCCGCGGGTGGGGGCGGGAGCGAGGCGAGCGTCAGCGCTCAGGACGGGGTCGGTCATGCGCTCAGGGTACTGCGCGCAGGCAAACAAACGGTGCCTGCTCTGCGCCAGTCGCGCCCCGGACATACTTGAGTCACTCACACTCAACTTTCAGGCGCGGGAGTTGACACGGGTTTTGTCCGCTGGCACACTTGAGTCGACAAGGCTCAAGTCTCACCGGCTCCGTTCGTCGGGGCTCATGACTGGGCATCACTTTTTTGAAGGAGAACAACCCACATGGCTCGTGCAGTAGGTATCGACCTCGGAACCACTAACTCTGTGGTGGCCGTACTCGAGGGTGGAGAACCCACCGTCATCGCCAACGCTGAAGGCTTGCGCACCACCCCCTCGGTGGTCGCATTCACCAAGGACGGTGAAGTTCTCGTCGGAGAAACCGCCAAGCGTCAGAACGTCACCAACGTCGACCGCACCATCTCCAGCGTCAAGCGCCACATGGGCACCGAGTGGAACGTCGGAATCGACGACAAGACGTACACGGCGCAGGAGATCTCCGCGCGCATCCTCGCCAAGCTCAAGCGCGACGCCGAGCAGTACCTCGGCGAGAAGGTCACCGACGCCGTCGTGACCGTTCCGGCGTACTTCAACGACGCCGAGCGCCAGGCCACCAAGGAGGCCGGTGAGATCGCCGGGCTCAACGTGCTGCGCATCATCAACGAGCCCACCGCCGCCGCTCTCGCCTACGGCCTCGACAAGGGCAAGGAAGACGAGCTCATCCTGGTCTTCGACCTCGGAGGCGGAACCTTCGACGTGTCCCTGCTCGAGGTCGGCAAAGACGATGACTTCTCCACCATCCAGGTGCGTTCGACCTCCGGCGACAACCGCCTCGGCGGCGACGACTGGGACCAGCGCATCGTCGATCACCTGATCAAGCGCTTCAAGGAGACCACCGGCGTCGACGTCTCCAAGGACAAGATCGCCAAGCAGCGCCTCAAAGAAGCCGCTGAGCAGGCCAAGAAGGAACTCTCCTCAAGCATGTCGACGAGCATCCAGCTGCCCTACCTCTCCCTCACGGAGAACGGCCCGGCCAACCTCGACGAGACGCTCACCCGCGCCCAGTTCGAGAAGATGACCGAAGACCTGCTCGACCGCACCAAGAAGCCCTTCCAGGACGTCATCCGTGAGGCCGGCGTCAAGGTCGGCGACATCGCCCACGTCGTTCTCGTCGGCGGTTCCACCCGCATGCCCGCCGTCTACGAGCTGGTCAAGAGTGAGACCGGCGGCCAGGACCCGAACAAGGGCGTCAACCCGGACGAGGTCGTCGCCGTGGGCGCCGCGCTGCAGGCCGGTGTGCTGAAGGGCGAGCGCAAGGACGTGCTGCTCATCGACGTCACCCCGCTGAGCCTGGGTATCGAGACCAAGGGCGGCATCATGACGCGCCTCATCGAGCGCAACACGGCCATCCCGACCAAGCGCAGTGAGACCTTCACCACCGCCGACGACAACCAGCCGTCCGTGGCCATCCAGGTCTTCCAGGGCGAGCGCGAGTTCACCCGCGACAACAAGAACCTCGGAACCTTCGAGCTGACCGGCATCGCGCCGGCCCCGCGCGGTATCCCGCAGGTCGAGGTCACCTTCGACATCGACGCCAACGGCATCGTGCACGTGTCCGCCAAGGACAAGGGCACCGGAACCGAGCAGTCGATGACCATCACGGGCGGTTCGTCGCTCGCGAAGGAAGACATCGAGCGCATGGTGCGTGAGGGCGAAGAGCACGCTGCCGAAGACAAGCGTCTGCGCGAGGTCGCCGAGACCCGCAACACGGCCGAGCAGCTCGCGTACTCGATCGAGAAGCTCATCAAGGACAACGCGGACAAGCTTCCCGAAGAGGTCAAGACCGAGGTTCAGTCCGACGTCGACGCCCTCAAGTCCGCCCTCGCCGGCGACGACGAGGACGCCGTGAAGACCGCCTTCGACAAGCTCAACGAGAGCCAGTGCAAGATCGGCGAAGCCATCTACAAGGCCAGCCAGGAAGAGGCCGCAGCGCCCGCCGCTGAGAATGCCGAAGAGACGCCCGACGCCGCCAAGGACGAAGACGTTGTCGACGCCGAGGTAGTCGACGACGAGGAGTCCGAGAAGGACGAGACGAAGAAATAATGGCAGAGAAGAAGAAGAAGCGCCCCGACAACGAGCCGGCTGCGGGGGGCCCCGAATCGGGGACCCCCGCGGCGGGTGCTGCCGGGCCCGACGCCACCGTGCCCGGCACGCCCACCGAGGGCTCGGCCACCGGTGACACCGATGCTGCGGCGACGGATGCTCCGAACGGTTCCCCGGCCGACGGCATCGACGAGGACGAACTGACCGTTCAGGACATTCTCGACGCCGCCGAACGCGAGGCTGCTGAACCCAGCAGCGAGCACCTTGCCGACCTCAAGCGTGTCACCGCGGAGTACGCCAACTACCGCAAGCGCACCGAGGCCAACCGCATCGTGGAGAAAGAGCGCGTGACCGGTGACGTCGTCAAACTGCTCATCCCGGTTCTGGACGACATCTACCGCGCTGAGAAGCATGGTGACCTCGTTCCCGACAGCGCGTTCGCGGCCATCGCGGCGAAGCTGCGTGGCAGCATGGAACGTCTCGGGTTGACGTCCTTCGGCGAGGTCGGTGAGGTCTTCGACCCCACCATGCACGAGGCGATTTTCCAGCAGCCCAGCAGCGAAGTCGACGTGGACACGGTCGGCGACGTTGCGGAAACCGGATACCGTCTTGGCTCGGTCCTGCTTCGCGCGGCCAAGGTCGTCGTTCAGGTACCGAGCGATGGCTAGTCAGGACTGGTTCGACAAGGACTTCTACCGGGTTCTCGGCGTGTCGAAAGACGTCACGCCGGCGGACTTGAAGAAGGCGTACCGCAAGCTGGCCCGCAAGTACCACCCGGATTCCAACCCCGGCAATGCGGGCGCGGAGGCCAAGTTCAAGGAACTCTCCGAAGCAAACTCGGTCTTGTCCGACCCGGCGCAGCGCAAGGAGTATGACGCGGTGCGCGCGATGGGCAGTGGAGCACGCTTCACTGCCCCCCGGGGCGGCGGCCAGGCCGGTGGCCCGGCCGGCGGTTTCGACGATGTGTTCGGCGGCATGTTCGGTGGCCAGGGCCGACCGCCTCAGCAGAGCAGTTACACCTTCGAGCAGGGCGGATTCGACGATATTCTCGGAGGAATGTTTGGCAGAGGCAGCGGCAACACCGGTTTTGGCACCTCCTCCGGGGGCTACCGCGGCTCGGGTGCGCCCACACGCGGTCACGACGTGATCGCGTCGACGACCATTGATTTCATCACCGCCACGCAGGGCGACCAGATCACCCTGCAGACGCAGGATGGTCGACCGCTCAAGGTGAAGATCCCCGCCGGCGTGGCCGACGGGCAGAAGATCCGCCTGCGGGGTAAGGGCAAGCCCAGCCCCGACGGCGGCGAGACCGGGGACATCGTGCTCACCATTACGGTGCGCAAGCACCCGGTGTTCGAGCGTGAGGGCCTCAACCTGCGCGTGACCGTGCCGGTCACCTTCGTGGAGGCCTCACTGGGCGCCACGATCGAGGTGCCCACACTGGGCGGATCCCCGGTGCGTCTGCGTGTCGCACCCGGTACTCCCAGCGGCCGGGTGCTGCGGGTCAAAGGTCGCGGAGTGGTCACCCCGAAGGGCACCGGCGACCTGCTCGCCGAGGTTCAGGTGGCCGTGCCCTCGCACCTGTCGAAAGACGCCGCCGAGAAATTGGCGGCTTTCGCCGCGGCAATGCCCGCGGACAACCCGCGCGAGGGGCTCATCGAGCGGGCGCAGGACTAGTCAGACCGGAACCACCAGAACCACCAGAATGCCCGGCAGCGAACCGAGCGAGAACAGGAGGACCCGGAGTATGGACATCAACGAAAATACCCGGGTCTTCGTGATCTCCGCAGCCGCGGAGCTCGCCGGAATGCACCCGCAGACCCTGCGCCAATACGACCGGCTCGGACTGGTCAGTCCGGTGCGCACGCCCGGCAAGAGCCGTCGGTACTCCATGCGTGACGTGGTGAAACTGCGGGAGATCGCCGAGTTGGGCGCCGAAGGGGTCAGCCTGGAAGGCATCCGTCGCATCCTCGAGCTGGAAGACCAGGTACGCGGGCTGCACGGCCGGGTGCGCAACCTGGAAGCGCTGCTCGCCGACGAGCTGCTCAACCGCCCCGGCCGGCGCGTCTTTGCGGCCGGTTCGGCCGGTGACGTCATCTCGATCAAGGCCGGCACGCGAACCCGCCGGTCCAACCAAGTCGTGATTTGGCGCCCACTGGACCACACTTAGGTCGGGGCGGTACACGCCGCACCCAGCTTGAGGGCTCATAGTCGTGAGTCACCGTTTTCGCGCCAAGCATGACAGCATCAGAGAACAGCAGGCTTCACCCGTACAGCCGCACCACTTCACAGGGGGACCGATGTCCGATCAGGGCACACCAACACAGACCATCGCGTCCGCGCCACACGGCTTCGATTTCGACAAATTGCGCCGCCGCCCCGATGTCGAGGCCGAGAACCTCTTCGCCGTCGACGCCAGTGATCGCCTCATTCTCGATGAAGCCGCCGGCGCACTCGCCGCGGCCCGCTCGGGCGAGGTCGTCATTGTCGGGGACCGCTATGGAGCGCTCACCCTCGGGGCCGCAGCGCTGCACGGCGTGCGCGGCATCCGAGTGCACCAGGACGCCCTCTCGGGCGAGCAGGCCCTCGACAGCAACGCGGTCGCATTCGGCCTCACCGACCGGTACCGCTCCCACGAACTCGGTGCCGAGCTGCTCACCGGCGCCCGCGTCGTGCTGCTGCAGCTTCCGCGCAGCCTCGCCGAACTCGACGAAATCGCCGGCGTGGTCGCACGTCTCGCCGCCCCCGACGTGATGCTCTTCGCCGGCGGCCGCATCAAGCACATGACCGTGGCTATGAACGAGGTGCTGCGCCGCCATTTCGGCGCCCTCAACATCGCTCCGGCGCGCCAGAAGTCGCGGGTGCTCATCGTCTCGACCCCACTGAAAGCCACCCCGGCCAGCGGTGCACTCACCTGGCCGCAGTCCCAGCGCCACGAGGACGTCGGTCTGACGGTCATGGCGCACGGCGCGGCGTTCGCCGGCACCGGCATCGACATCGGCACCCGGGCACTGCTCGACGTGCTCGACCGCATGAAGCCCGAAGCCGAGACGGCCATCGATCTGGGCTGTGGTACCGGCGTGCTCGCCGTGGCACTCGCCCAGCAGCGCCCGCGCCTGCAGGTGCTCGCGACCGACCAGTCCGCGGCAGCCGTCGCGTCGGCTCGGGCCACCATCGACGCGAATGCCGTGGCGGAACGGGTGACCGTCGCCCGCGACGACGCCCTGACCAGTCGGGCGGACGGTTCGGCGGAGCTCATCGTGCTGAACCCGCCGTTCCACATCGGCTCGTCGGTGCACGCCGGTTTGGCCCTGAAACTCTTCGAAGACGCGGCACGGGTGCTGCAGCCCGGCGGCGAACTGTGGACGGTGTGGAACACCCACCTCGGGTACCGGCCAGAGCTCAGCCGCATCGTGGGTTCGACCCGCCAGGTGGGGCGCAACACCAAGTTCACCGTCACGGTCTCCACCCGCCGCTAGGAGGTCATGCCGGGCGGGCGGCGGCGTCCGTGCCGGAGCGTTCCGGTTCGGTGCGTTCCGTGCCGGCGCGTGCCGGTGCGTGCCGCCTGGCCAGAGCGATCAGGTGTAGCAGTGCCCCGCCGAACAGCACCACCAACAGAGCGTTGCGCGCGGTGAGCAGCAGCAGGGCCGGCAGGTTGCCGGCGACCAGGGGCAGGTAGAACACCGGAAAGACCAGCGTGGTCAGAACACTGATGACCAGCATCAGGTAGGCGGGGGTGCGCCATCGCGCCCAGCCGTGGGTGATGCCCACCACCACGACCGGCACGATCCAGAGCATGTACTGCGGGGATCCGACCTTGTTGAACACCACGAACGCGCTCACCAGGGCCAGGGATCCCGAGAACAGAAGCTCGGTCGGGTTGCCGCCGCGGTGGAGCGCCAGCAGCATCAGCACGCATCGGGCGGTCATCGACCGGGAGATGCCCGGGCTGGCAGAGATGCTCCGCTGGCAGGGATTCCAGAGCACCCCGCGTGCCGTCCTATCCCGCGGCATCGCCGGGTTGCGCGGCCGTTGCCTCATCGTCAACTTGGCCGGCAGCACCGGCGCGGTCCGCGACGGCGTCCGGATCCTGTCGCCCGTGCTGGGCCACGCCGTTCAGATGGTGAAAGGCGAGAAGCTCGACCACGGGGCCGGCGCTGATGGTTAGCCGCGACGCA
>JAWOHA010000178.1:0-2640 GCA_046496385.1 Cryobacterium sp.
GAGCAGGTCCGGTGCGGCGACCAGGCGGTCAACGATCACGGAGATGTCGTGCTTCTGCTGTTTCTTCAGGGTCGGTGGGTCGCTGAGCTGGATCTGGTTGCCGTCGACGATGGCGCGGGAATACCCGCTGCCGGCGAGTTCCTGGAACAGGTCAACGAATTCGCCCTTCTTCTGTGCCACGATCGGGCTGAGGACCTGGTAGCGGATGCCGCTGTCCAGTTCCATCAGCCGGTCGGCGATCTGCTGCACGGTCTGCGACTGGATGATCTCGCCGCACACGGCACAGTGAGGCACCCCGATGCGTGCCCAGAGCAATCGCATGTAGTCGTAGATTTCGGTGATCGTTCCGACGGTGGACCGCGGGTTGCGGTTGGTGGACTTCTGGTCGATCGAGACGGCAGGGCTGAGTCCCTCGATGAAGTCGACGTCGGGCCGGTCGACCTGCCCGAGGAACTGGCGTGCGTAGGCCGACAGTGACTCCACGTAGCGTCGTTGTCCCTCGGCGAAGATCGTGTCGAACGCCAGCGACGACTTGCCCGAACCGGACAGCCCGGTGAACACGACGAGCGAGTCCTTGGGAATGTCGAGGTCGACGTTGTGCAGGTTGTGCACTCGGGCTCCGCGAACGCTGAGCTTGGTTCCGGTCTTCACGGGGGTAATTGACACCCCTTGATTCTATTCTGGGGGTCGGGCGTTGCCTGTGCGTTGTCTGTAACCCGGGCCCGGCCGGGCCTGGTCGGCGCCGGGCCGTGTCGGCTACTGCAGGTGCCCGGCTTTCTCCATCTGGCGCAGTTCGCGTTTGAGCTCTCCCAGCTCATCACGCAGGCGCGCGGCAAGCTCGAACTTGAGTTCTCCGGCGGCTTCGAGCATCTGCGAGTTCAGGTCTGCGATGATCGATTCGAGGTCGTTGGCACCGTTCGCGGCCAGGCCCACGCGTTTGGTCGTCACGGTCCCCTTGCGGCGGGAGTCCCGGCCGGCGAGCAGCTCTGCCGTGTCGGCCTCCTCCCGGGCGAGGGCTTCGGTGATGTCCCCGATCTTCTTGCGCAGCGGCGTCGGGTCGATGCCGTGCAGTGTGTTGTAGGCGACCTGCTTCTCGCGGCGCCGGTCGGTCTCGTCGATCGCTTTTTCCATGGATGCGGTGAGCCGGTCGGCGTACATGTGCACCTCCCCGGACACGTTACGGGCGGCCCGACCGATCGTCTGAATCAGAGACGTCGCCGACCGCAGGAAACCCTCTTTGTCTGCATCGAGAATGGCTACCAGCGACACCTCGGGCAGATCGAGGCCTTCCCGCAGCAGGTTGATGCCCACGAGAACGTCATAGACACCGGCGCGCAACTCGGTGAGCAGTTCGACGCGGCGCAGGGTGTCCACATCGGAGTGCAGGTACCGCACACGCACCCCGGCCTCGGTGAGAAAATCGGTGAGGTTCTCGGCCATCTTCTTGGTGAGGGTCGTCACGAGCACGCGCTCGCTACGTTCAACGCGCTTGCGGATCTCCTCGAGGAGATCGTCGATCTGGCCCTTGCTGGGTTTCACGACGATGTGGGGGTCGATCAGGCCGGTCGGCCGAATGATCTGCTCGACGATGCCGTCGGCGATGCCCATCTCGTATTTGCCGGGCGTGGCGGACAGGTACACCGTCTGGCCGACCCGGTTCTTGAATTCATTGAACTTGAGCGGCCGGTTGTCCAGGGCGCTCGGCAGCCGGAAACCATGGTCGACGAGGGTGCGTTTGCGTGACGAGTCCCCCTCGTACATCGCGCCGATCTGCGGCACGGTGACGTGGGATTCGTCGATGACCATGAGAAAGTCGTCGGGAAAGTAGTCCAGCAGGCAATGCGGGGCCTCCCCCGCGTCGCGGGCGTCGATGTGCCGGGAGTAGTTCTCGATTCCGGAGCAGAAACCGATCTGTTCCATCATCTCCAGGTCGAAGGTGGTGCGCATGCGCAGACGCTGGGCTTCGAGGAGTTTGCCTTCCCGTTCCAGTTCGTCGAGTCGCCCGGCCAGTTCTTCCTGGATCGTTCCGATGGCCCGCTGCATGGTTTCGGTGCTGGCCACGTAGTGCGACCCGGGAAAGACCGAGACAGACGCCAGAGTGCGCACGATGTCGCCGGTGAGCGGATGCAGGCTGTGCAGGGCCTCGATCTCATCGCCGAACATTTCGATGCGGATGGCGAGTTCTTCGTACATCGGGATGATTTCGATGGTGTCGCCGCGCACCCGAAAATTGCCGCGGGAGAAGTCCACGTCGTTGCGTTTGTACTGCATGGCCACGAACTTGCGGATCAGCCAGTCCCGGCTGACCTTCTGGCCGACCTGCAGGGCGATCATGGCCTCCATGTACCCTTCCGGGGTGCCGAGACCGTAGATGCACGACACGGTCGAGACCACGATCACGTCACGGCGGCTGAGCAGCGCGTTGGTCGTGGAGTGCCGCAGCCGTTCGACCTCCTCGTTGATGGAGGAGTCTTTTTCGATGAAGGTGTCGGTCTGCGGCACGTACGCTTCCGGCTGGTAGTAGTCGTAGTACGACACGAAGTATTCGACGGAGTTGTTGGGCATCAGCTCCCGAAACTCGTTGACGAGTTGCGCGGCGAGGGTCTTGTTGTGCGCGAGCACGAGCGTCGGCCGCTGCAC
>JAWOHA010000231.1:0-16527 GCA_046496385.1 Cryobacterium sp.
CGTAGGTCATTGCACCGGTCGAAAACCGGGTCACGATCGACGCAACCGACTCCACCTCGTCGAGGGGCACCGGATGCCGCGCCCCGGACTGCAGGGTGAACATCCCGCGCAGGGTCATCAGGGTCGCGGACTGGTCGTCGACGAGCTTGGTGTACTCGCGGAAGATGTCATAGCGGCGGGTGCGAGTGGAGTGCTGCAACCGAAAGATGGTCTCCGGGTTGAACAGGTGCGGTGAGCCGTCCCGGCGCCACTGGTACTCGCCACCGGTGCTGAGCCGCTCGTGCGCGGTGACGGCGGTATCCGCCGGATACGCATCGGCGTGCCGTTTCAGGTTCTCCTCGGCGATCACATCGATTTCGACGCCGCCGAGCTTGCTGGTGGTGCCGGTGAAGTAGCGGTCGACGAAGCCCTGGCTCAGTCCCACGGCTTCGAAGGTCTGAGCTCCCGCGTATGACGACACCGTCGAGATGCCCATCTTCGACATGATCTTGAGCACACCCTTGCCGAGGGCCTTGATGACGTTGTAGACGGCCTGCTCGGGGGACACATTGGTGATGACACCACTGCGCACGAGGTTCTCGCAGGTTTCCATCGCGAGGTACGGGTTGACTGCGGAGGCCCCGTAGCCGATCAGGAGTGCCACATGGTGCACTTCGCGCACATCGCCGGCTTCCACGACGATACCGACCTTCATGCGGTTCTCGGTGCGGATGAGGTGATGGTGTACCGCCGCGATCATCAGCAGAGACGGGATCGGGGCCATGTCCTTGGTGGAGTCCCGGTCGGACAACACGATGAAGTGGGCGCCCGCGACGATGGCGTCGTCAACCTCACGGCACAGGGTGGCGATGGCGTCGGAGAGTGCGTCGGGGCCTTCTTCGACGCGGTACAAACCGCGAATCGTCGTCGTCATACAGCTGCCCGGGGTGGGGTCGATGTGCTGGATCTTGGCGAGTTCGTCGTTGTTGATCACCGGGAAGTCGAGCACGACCTGACGTGCATGGTCCGGCCCGGCCGAGAGCAGGTTGCGTTCGGGGCCCAACCCGAGCGCGAGGCTGGTGACGACCTCCTCGCGGATCGAGTCCAGCGGCGGGTTGGTGACCTGCGCGAACTGCTGGGTGAAGTAGTCGAAGAGCAGCCGGGGGCGGTCGCTGAGCACGGCGATCGGAGTGTCGGAGCCCATGGCACCGATCGGTTCGGCACCGTTGCGGGCCATCGGGGTGAGCAGAACGCGCACTTCCTCTTCGGTGTAGCCGAAGGTGCGCTGGCGCCGAACGACGGATGCCGGCGGGTGCACGATGTGTTCGCGCTCGGGAAGGTCTTTCAGGTTGATGCGGCCGCCGTCGAGCCACTCGCCCCAGGGTTCGCTTCCGGAGAGCTCGGCCTTGATCTCATCGTCTTCGATCAGCCGACCGGCGACCGTGTCGACGAGGAACATTTTTCCGGGGCGCAGACGGCCCTTGCGCACGACGCGGCTGGGATCGATGCCGAGCACTCCGATCTCGCTGGCGAGCACGACGAGACCGTCATCGGTGATCACGTAGCGACCGGGACGCAGCCCGTTGCGGTCGAGCGTCGCGCCGACGAGGGAGCCGTCGGTGAAGATGATGGCGGCCGGTCCGTCCCACGGCTCCATGAGCATGGAGTGGTATTCGTAGAAGGCCCGGCGGTCGGCGTCGAGGTCGTTCTGGTTCTCCCACGCCTCAGGCACCATCATCATGACCGAATGCGGCAGGGACCGTCCCGACAGGGTGAGCAGTTCCACGACCTCGTCGAAGGACGCCGAGTCGCTGGCACCGGGTGTGACGATCGGCAGGAGCGGGCCGAGGTCTCCGAGGACCTCGGATTCCAGCTGGGACTGACGCGCCCGCATCCAGTTGCGGTTGCCCTGCACCGTGTTGATCTCACCGTTGTGGGCGATCATGCGGAACGGTTGCGCGAGCGGCCAGGACGGGAACGTGTTGGTGGAGTACCGCGAGTGCACGAGGGCGAGTGTGGAGACGAACCGCACATCGGACAGGTCCGGGTAGAACGGCTCCAGCTGGAGCGTCGTCACCATGCCCTTGTAGACCAGGGTTCGGGCGGACAGGGACGAGAAGTAGATTTCGAGTTCGCGTTCGGCGCGTTTGCGCAGCCGGTAGGTCTGCCGGTCCAGGTCCAGGTCGCTGACCGGTGCGCCGGCCGCGGTGGTGATGCTGCTCTGCACGAACAACTGCTGGATCGCCGGCATGGCGGCCCGCGCCAGGCTGCCGACCTCTCCGGGTCGTACGGGCACCTCACGCCAACCCAGAACGATCAGGTTCTCTTCCTGGGCCTTGCGGTTGATGGCCCGTTTGATGCCGGTGCGCACGGTCGGGTCCACGGGCAGAAAAACGTTGCCGACAGCGTACTGTCCCATCGGAGGCAGGGGGAAGTCGGTGACCGCGCGCAGAAAGCCATCGGGGATCTGGGTGATGATGCCCGCACCGTCACCGGTGCCGGCATCGGAGCCCACCGCTCCGCGGTGTTCCAGGTTGCGCAGCGCATCGAGGGCAAGGTCGATGATGTCGTGCCCTGGGGTGCCGCGCAGCGTGGCGACCATGGCCAGGCCACAGGCGTCACGCTCCTCGGCGGGATTGTACAGTCCCTGCTTCTGCGGCATTGAACTGAACCGGGAGTAAAGAGGTTGCTGCGCCATTAAGACCGTCCTCACGACATGACTGGCAGGGCGGCACTGGCCCGCTGTTGGAACTGACTGACGTTGTTTCAGAAAAGTGCCGGGTGGTGTTCCGGCGCGACCCGCTCGGGGCCGTGGCGTGCATTCAGGTGGTCGGCGCCGGTAATAGCGGGGCCGAACTAGGGGCGCGAACCGCCGGTGCTTGTGGCTGAAGGATCGCGAGGCCCCGTGGAACTGCCGGCTACGCTGCCGTCGGTCCCCTCAAGGTCTGTGTCGTTATCCTCGAATTCTACCTCAGCATCGGCGCCAGTCCATTCCCGTCCGCTGGTGTACACGCCGACCTCCAGTCCGGGGTGCTCGGTGCGTTGGATGATTACGATGAGCACACCCACGAGAATCGCGAGCAGGGCGGCCCACACATTGGTGCGCAGGCCGAAGATGATTTCGCTGGGATCGACGCGAATGGATTCAAAAACGCTGCGTCCGATTCCGTACCAGATGAGGTAGACACCGAACGCTTTGCCCCAGCGCAGGTTCATGCGCTTTTCGAGGAACAGGATGACGAGAACGCCGAGCAGGTTCCAGAGGATCTCGTACAGAAAAGTCGGGTGGAACAGGGTTCCCACCGGCAGCCCGGCCGGGAAGGCAGTATTGCTGGCCGCGATTTCAAGGCCCCAGGGCAGGGTCGTCGGGGTGCCGAACAGCTCGCTGTTGAACCAGTTGCCGATGCGACCGGTGGCCTGCGCGACGAGCATTCCCGGGGCGAGGGCATCCGCGAAGGACCAGAACCGGATACCGGTCTGGCGGCAACCGATCCAGGCACCGACCGCGCCGCCCAGCAGGGCACCAAAGATGGCGTTCCCGCCCTCCCAGATGTAGAGGGTGCGCAGCAGGTCGGCGCCGTCGTAGAAGTAGTCGCCCGGGTGGGTCAGCACATGGTAGATGCGCGCTCCGATGATTCCGATCGGAACGGCCCAGAGAATAATGTCGAGCACGACGCCCGGTTCGCCGCCACGTTTGCTGAGCCGGCGTGAGGTGATCAGGGTCGCCAGAACGATGCCGGCGAGAATGCACAGCGCGTACGCGTGAATGCGGAAGGGACCCAGGTCCACGAAACTCCAGTCGGGGCTGGGGATGCTCAGAGGCATAAACACCGGGTACTACCTTTCGTGATGACGCAGCAGAGCACGCGTCGAGTGAATCTGTGACAGCCCGGTTCGGGCGCAGGCGGCGGGAACGCTCCGCCTGTTCTAAGTTATCTCCTGTCGCGGGTTCCCGAAGCCAGTTCGGCGGCGAGGGCCCCCACCGCGGCGACCCCTCCGTCGGCGAGGGCCTTCACCAGGGCAGACCCGACAATGGCTCCGTCGGCGTAGCCGAGGATTTCCCGCACCTGCTCCGGAGTGGAGATTCCGAGCCCCACACAGGCGCTCGTGGATCCGGCCGCGCGCAAGCGGTCGACCAGCACGCGTGCGGCCGAATCGACACCGGCCCGCGCCCCGGTGGTACCCATCGTGGAGACCGCATAGACGAAGCCACGGCTGGCCTCGATGGCCTGGCTGATCCGCGCGTCGGAGGAGGAGGGTGCGGCGAGGAAGACCCGGTCCAGGCCGGTGCGTTCGCTGGCCGCGAGCCAGGCGGCGGCTTCGTCGGGGATGAGGTCGGGGGTGATCAGACCGGCGCCGCCGGCAGCCAGCAGGTCGTCGGCGAATCGGTCCACGCCGTACTGCATGACGGGATTCCAGTAGGTCATCACGAGAACGGGCACGTCGACCTGCGCGGTGATGGCGCGCACGGCGTCGATCCCGTGCTGCAGTTTGAAGCCGTTGGCCAGCGCCTGCTGGGTCGCGACCTGAATCACCGGGCCGTCCATGACCGGGTCGGAGTAGGGCAGGCCGAGCTCGATGATGTCCACGCCGTTCTCGGCGAGGGCGACGGCCGCGTCAATGCTCTCGGTCAGGCTCGGGAATCCGACCGGCAGGTACCCGATGAGGGCTCCGCTGCCCGCTGCCCGCCGCGCGGCGACGGCGGACTCCACGGCGCTGCGCGGGCCCACAGCGGAGGCGGTGTCTCGCAGGGGGATATTCGTCATGATTGGTTCGCGCCTTCGTCGAGCAGATCGAAGTATCGAGCCGCGGTTTCCATGTCTTTGTCGCCGCGGCCGCTGAGGTTGACCAGAATGATCGCGTCAGGACCGAGCCGTTTGCCCAGGTCGAGGGTTCCGGCGAGGGCGTGCGCCGATTCGATGGCGGGGATGATGCCCTCGGTGCGGCTCAGCAGTCGCAGAGCCGACATGGCTTCGTCATCGGTGATCGGCAGGTACTGGGCGCGGCCGATGCTGTTGAGCCAGGCGTGCTCAGGGCCGACGCCGGGGTAGTCCATACCCGCAGAGATGGAATGCGATTCCACCGTCTGGCCGTCTTCGTCCTGCAACAGCATGCTGCGGGCGCCGTGCAGCACGCCGGGACGGCCCTTGGTGATGGTGGCCGCGTGACGCGGGGTCTCAGCGCCGTCCCCGGCCGCTTCGTAGCCGAACAGGTCAACGTCGGCGTCATCGAGGAACGCGTGAAAAATACCCATGGCGTTGGACCCGCCGCCGACGCAGGCGGTGACGGCGTCGGGCAGCCGACCGGTGAGCGTCACAATCTGCTCTCGGGCCTCTTCGCCGATGATCTTCTGGAAGTCCCGAACCATGGACGGAAACGGGTGCGGGCCGGCGACCGTGCCGAAGATGTAGTTGGTGGTCTCGACGTTGGTGACCCAGTCCCGCATGGCGTCGTTGATGGCGTCTTTCAGGGTGCGGGACCCGGTCGTGACGGGCACGACCTCCGCGCCGAGCAGCCGCATCCGTGCCACGTTCAGGGCCTGGCGCTCCGTGTCCACCTCACCCATGTACACCACGCAGTCCAGGCCGAACAGGGCGGCCACCGTTGCGGTCGCCACACCGTGCTGCCCCGCACCGGTTTCCGCGATCACCCGGGTCTTGCCGATGCGCTTGGTGAGCAGGGCCTGCCCGAGGGCGTTGTTGATCTTGTGAGACCCGGTGTGGTTGAGGTCTTCCCGCTTGAGGATGATGCGGGCACCCCCGGCATGCGCCGCGAAGCGGGGCACCTCGGTGAGCAACGACGGACGGCCGCTGTAGCTGCGGTGCAGTTCTGTCAGCTCCGCGGCGAAGGCGGGATCCTTTTTCGCCAGGTCGTATTCGTTGGTCAGTTCATCCAACGCGGCCACAAGCGACTCGGGCACGAAACGCCCGCCGAATTCACCGAAGTACGGTCCGGATTCCGCTTTGAGAGACTGCACAGTAAGAGGGACAGAAGACATTTAAACCGCCAAAAACTCAGAGAGGGTGCGGATGGGGTCGCTCGTGACGAGCGCTTCGCCGACCAGAACCACGTCGGCTCCGGCGGCACGGTAGTGCGCGACGTCGGCGGCCGTTTTCACGGCGGATTCGGCGATGCGCACCACCCCGGAGGGGATGCGGTCGGCCAGGGTGCCGAACAGGTTCGGATCCATTTCGAACGTCGACAGGTCTCTCGCGTTCACGCCGACGAGGCTGGCACCGATGTCGAGGGCACGACCGACTTCATCGGCGCTGTGGGCCTCGACCAGCGCCGTCATGCCGAGTTCGCGAATGAGGTCGTGCAGGGACTGCAATGCGTCCTGTTCGAGGGCTGCCACGATGAGCAGCACCAGGTCTGCGCCCGCCGCGCGGGCTTCGAAGACCTGGTAGGCCGAACCGATGAAGTCTTTGCGCAGCACCGGCAGGCTGACCGCGGATCGCACCTGCACGAGATCGTCCAGGGTGCCGTGGAACTTGCGCCCCTCGGTGAGCACACTGATTGCGCTCGCCCCGCCCGTCTCGTAGGACACGGCGAGGGCGGCAGGATCACGGATCTCGGCGAGAGCACCACGGGAAGGGCTGGAGCGTTTGATCTCGGCGATGATCTTGACCCGCTCCGCGGGAGCGAGGGCGTCGAGGGCGTCAAGGGCGGGCGGACGTGCCACCGCGGCAGCCTCGACGGCACTGAAGGACCGTTCACGTCGACGCAGGTCAGCGTCGGCGAGGGCCCCGTTCATCAGGTCGAAAAGCACTGAATCAGTGTCCGTGCGTCGCGGGAGGCATGGTGCCTACGCCGTAGCCGGCCTTGGCCATGATGGCGCCCACGACGGGGCCGATCAGGAGCAGGACCAGTGATGACCAGACCAACCACGGCACGACGAAGAAGAAGGCCGTGGTGCCGATGGTGAAGGCGACGAGCATGATGGTCACCGCGGTCCATGCCGCCGGTGAGTGGCCGTGGCCCAGTTCTGCGGATTCGTTACTCATCGTTCTCCTTTTTCAGGTTTGAGGTGTGGATCAATCCTAGCGTCCCTCGCTTGTGGGATCCTGCCCGCGGCTCAGGTCATCCCAGTCCACGACAGGGTCGCCGGCCGGCTGCGTGGTCCGGGTGCCGGCCGTGCCGGGTACCACTCGGGGCATCGGCTCCGACGGGCCCGTTGCGGGGGCGAAACGCACCGCCTGATACTTTTTTGTCGGGCCCGGCCAGCGCGTGGCCGTGGCGACGATCGCGATCCCGGTCGCGCTCATCCAGACCGCGGCACCGAGCGCCAGGTACGGCCAGAACGTGGTGGTGGTGCCCACCACCACGTTCACGATGGACTCCCGCCCCGCGATGCCCGTCGCGGCGGTGACCGCCGACGCACTGGCCTGGGCGGGATCGCTCACGGCCAGGACTGCGGCGAGAAAGACGGAGGCCCCCAGCAGAACTTCAAGCACGCCCAGAATCACCCGAATCACGGGGCCCGCGATGGTGAGCGCCCCGGCAAGGGCGAAACCGGCCAGTGCGAGGGCAGTGACGGCCGGCGCAGCGGTGGCCCCCTCCACGTCGAGGCGCTGGGGCACCGACGTGGACACCGCCACATCCACGGTTCCCCACACCTGCGTCCAGGCCAGCAAGGCGAAGGTGCTGCTGAGCAGGACGCTCACGATCAGGGCCAGCCGCAGCCGCTTGGCACGGCTGACCGCGGCGCCGGCGGGCTGCGGGTTCGAAGCGTCGGAGGTCATCGCATCCGTTTCTAGAACACCCGGCGCATGGCGTTGGCCACCGCGACGGCGCGCAGCGGTGCGGCGGCCTTGTTCTGGGATTCCTCATATTCGCTGACCGGGTCGGAGTCGGCGACGACGCCGCCGCCGGCCTGCACCCGGGCGATGCCGTTCATGATGGTCGCGGTGCGAATGGCAATGGCGAGGTCGGCGTCGCCGCCGAAGCCGAAGTATCCGACCACTCCCCCGTAGACGCCGCGCTGGGCCGGTTCGAGGGCATCGATGATCTGCAGCGCCCGCGGTTTGGGGGCGCCGGAGAGGGTTCCGGCGGGGAACGTGGCTCGAAAAACGTCGAGCGCGGTTTTACCCGGCGACAGGTTGCCTTCGACGGAGGAGACCAGGTGCATGATGTGGCTGAAGCGCTCGATGCGCATGAATTCGGTGACCTCCACCGAACCGGCGGTGCAGACCTTGAGCAGGTCGTTTCGGGACAGGTCCACGAGCATCAGATGTTCGGCACGCTCTTTGGGGTCATTGGCCAGTTCGGTCTGAAAGTCGGCGTCGGCGTCGGGGGTGGCGCCGCGCGGCTTGGATCCCGCGATGGGGTGGGTGAACACCCGCCCCTTCTCGACCTTGACGAGTGCTTCCGGGCTGGAACCGACAATCCAGTAGGGGGTGCCGTCTGCGGCTTCGAGACTGAGCAGGTACATGTAGGGGCTCGGGTTCAGGCTGCGCAACACCCGGTACACGTCGATGGCCTCGGCCGTGCACACCTGGTCGAAACGTTGCGAGATGACGACCTGGAAGACATCTCCGCTCACGATGTGTTCCTTGGCGGCGTCGACGGCCGCGAGAAAGTCGGGCCGGGTGGTGCGGGTGCCGGCGTCGCTCGGCGTTGTGAGGTCGACCTCGGCCAGCCAGGACTCCGCGGGCTGACCCAGCCGCGCCTGCAGAGCGTCGAGCCGCGCCTGGGCGGTCGCCCACAGTCCGTCCGGGTCGTCGACGCCGTCATTGATCACGTTCGCGATCAACTGCACCGTGCCGTGGCGGTGATCGAGCACCACGAGATCCGCGACGAAGCTGAAGGACTGGCCCGGAACATCATAGTCGGCGGGAGGCCGCTGCGGCAGGTGTTCGATCTGACGGATCGCTTCCCAGCCGATGAAGCCGACCAGACCGCCGGTCAGGGGCGGGTGTTCGGGCAGCCGGGGCGTCTGCCAGCGTTCGAAGAGGTAGCCCAGCGCCTCCAGCGGCGGCAGCGCCGCGGCCGCGCCGAGCACACGGTCAACGTTCATGCCGTAGTCGATCCAGTGGGTGTGTTCGCCCTGCTGGGTGAGCACACCGAACGAGGACACCCCGACGAAGGAGAACCGGGACCAGATACCGCCCTGTTCGGCGGACTCCAGCAGAAAGCTGCCGGCCTGGTCGGCGGCGAGTTTGCGGTAGATGCCCACCGGCGTCTCACCGTCGGCGAACAATTCTCGAATGACCGGGATCACCCGGTGGTCGGGCAAGAGAGCGGTGAAGCCTGCTTCAGTGGTCGAACCGGCCGTCATCGAACCGGTTGTGCTGGATGCACTCATCGGGCGTCTCCCTGATCGTCTCGGGCCTCGGACTCGTCGTCGGCGGCATGGGGGTGGGCAGGTTGCGTGCCGGCCGCGGGGCGGTCAGCGCTGACGGTGTCAACGTCGCGGTCATCGAAGCAACTGTGCGTGCCGGTGTGGCAGGCCGCCCCGACCTGATCGACCTGCACCAGAACGGTGTCGTTGTCGCAGTCGAGGGCGAGCGTCTTCACGAACTGGGCGTGCCCGGAGGTGTCGCCCTTGCGCCAGTACTCCCCACGGGAACGCGACCAGAATGTCACCCGCCCCTCGGTGAGGGTGCGGCGCAGCGCTTCCCGGTTCATCCAGGCGAGCATCAGCACCTCGCCGGTGTCGTATTGCTGGATCACGGCCGGCATCAGGCCGTCGGAGTTGAACACGGCCCGGGCCTGTGCGTCGGCGGCGATCATGCGCGCACCGGCAGTCCCGCTGAAGCCAGTTCGGCTTTCACCTCGCCGATGGTCAGCTCCCGAGTATGGAAGACGGACGCCGCCAGGACCGCATCGGCCCCGGCCCGGATCGCGGGCGGGAAGTCACCGGTGCGGCCGGCCCCGCCCGAGGCGATGATCGGAACCCGGCTGACGGAACGCATCAGGGTGATCAGGTCGGTGTCAAAACCGGCCTTGGTGCCGTCGGCGTCGATGGAATTCACCAGCAGCTCCCCCGCTCCCAGCTCGACCGCCTGCCGCACCCAGTCGACGGCGTCGAGGTCGGTTTCCGTGCGTCCGCCGTGAGTCGTCACGACGAATCCGGATTCGGTGCGGCCGCTGCGCTTCACATCGAGGCTGAGCACGATCACCTGAGCACCGAAGCGATCGGCGATCTCCGCGATCAGCGCGGGCCGGGCGATGGCGGCGCTGTTGATGCCGACCTTGTCTGCCCCGCTGGCCTGCAGCCGGGACACGTCCTCGACGCTGCGGATGCCGCCACCGACGGTGAGCGGAATGAACACCTGTTCGGCGGTGGCCCGCACCACGTCATAGGTGGTGGCGCGGTTGTCCACCGTCGCGGTGACATCGAGGAAGCAGAGCTCGTCGGCGCCCTGCTCGTAGTAGCGTCGTGCCAGTTCGACGGGGTCACCGGCATCGCGCAGGTTTTGAAAGTTGACGCCCTTCACCACGCGGCCGGCGGCCACGTCGAGGCAGGGAATCACACGAACGGACAGGGTCACGGGGTACCTCGGCTACAGTCGGGCGTTGTGGATGGTGGTGACCAGGATGGCCCGGGCCCCGAGCGCGTACAGCGCATCCATCACGTTGTTGGTGTCGAGGCGGGCGATCATGACGCGCACGGCGACCCAGTCGGGGTCGTGCAGCGACGACACCGTGGGTGATTCGATCCCGGGGGCGAGGTCTGCGGCCGCATCGAGCAGCTTGACCGGGATGTCGTAATCCAGCAGCACGTACTGACGGGCCACGAGCACACCCTGCAGGCGGCGCAGCAGAGTGGCGATACCGGGCTTGTCGTTGTCGGAGCTGATCAGCACCGCGGTGGATTCGAGAATCACCGGACCGAAGATCTCGAGGCCGGCTTTTCTGAGGGTGGTGCCGGTGGACACGACGTCGGCGACGGCATCGGCCACTCCGAGCTGCACGGCGGATTCGACGGCGCCGTCCAGCTGGACCAGGGTGACGTTCACGCCGTGAGTGGCGAGGAAAGCCTCGACAAGCCCCGGGTAGCTCGTGGCGATGCGCAGTCCGGTCAGGTCGGCGAGGGTGCTGAATCTGCCTGCGGGTCCGGCGAACCGGAACGTTGAATCGCCGAAGTCGAGGCTGGCGATTTCCAGGGCCGGCGAGGCGGAGTCCAGCAGCAGATCGCGACCGGTGATGCCCACGTCGAGGGCGCCGGAGCCTACGTAGGTGGCGATGTCGCGGGGGCGCAGGTAGAAGAACTCGACGTTGTTGCGCGGGTCGGCGGCGACGAGGTCGCGGGGGTCCCGGCGGCCCGTGTATCCGGCTTCGGCCAGCATCATGGCGGCGGTATCGGCCAACGATCCCTTATTGGGAACGGCAATTCTCAGCATGGTTTGTACTCTCAGCGTGGTCAAAAGGTCAGGGTCGGTGACGCGTGCGGCCGCCAGGGCCGCATTCACAGATGTCGGTAGACATCCACCGGGGACAGGCCCTTGGCGATCATCATGACCTGCAGGTGGTACAGCAGCTGGGAGATCTCGGCCGCGGTTTCTTCGTCGCTCTGGAACTCAGCCGCCATCCAGACCTCGGCCGCCTCTTCAACGATTTTCTTGCCAATGGCATGGACACCGGCATCGAGCTCACGCACGGTACCGGAGCCCTCGGGCCGGGTCAGGGCCTTGTCGCTGAGTTCAACGAAAAGGTCATCAAAAGTCTTCACCCCTCTAGGTTACCCGTGCGCGTGCCGGTGACTGTGCGCGGTGGCGCGGAGCCGGGTGATCTGCTCGCTCGGATCCGCGGCCCCGAACACGCTGGAACCGGCCACGAAGGTGTCGGCCCCGGCCTCGGCGGCCGCGACGATCGTCTGCTCGGTGATGCCGCCGTCGACCTGCAGCCAGACGTCGAGTCCGGTGCGGCGCACCGCTGCGGAGAGCAGCTCGAGTTTGGGCATCGTCGAGGCCATGAAGCCCTGCCCGCCGAAGCCCGGCTCGACCGTCATCACGAGAACCTGATCGAATTCGGGAAGCAGCTCCAGGAACGGTTCCACCGCAGTGCCCGGTTTGAGGGCGATGCCCGCCCGAGCCCCCATGGCCCGAAGCCGGCGTGCCAATGCGACCGGATCGGCGACCGCTTCGGCGTGGAAGGTGACCGAGTACGCGCCGGCCTCGGCGTAATCCGGGGCCCACCGGTCGGGGTCGTCGATCATGAGATGCACGTCCAACGGCAGCGGCGACACCTGCTGCAGGCGCTGCACCATGCCGAGCCCGAACGTGAGGTTCGGCACGAAATGGTTGTCCATGATGTCGACATGCACCAGATCGGCGGAACGGATGCGCCCGAGCTCACGCTCCAGGTTCGCGAAGTCGGCGGCGAGAATGCTCGGATTGATGCGGGTAGCCATCCATTCAGCCTACCCAGCCCGGGCAGCTACTCGGCGGCGCGTTGCAGCAGGGTGATGAACATGGCGTCGGTGCCGTGCCGGTGCGGCCACAGCTGTACGCTGCCGGTGTCACCGGGCAGGTCCAGGTTCGCCGCACTGACGGATTGCACGATCGCCGCGGTGTCGAGCCTCGTCACGGTGCCGGCGGCCTTCTTGAGCGCCAGGGCGACGATCGCCCGCGTCTCCGCGGTGTGCGGCGAACAGGTGACGTAGGCGAGAATTCCGCCGGGTTTGAGCGCGAGGAGCGCCGCGTCGATGAGTCCGGACTGCAGACCGGCGAGGTCGGCCACGTCCTTGGGCTGTTTGCGCCACCGTGCCTCCGGCCGCCGCCGCAGGGCGCCGAGCCCGGTGCAGGGCGCATCCAGCAGAATGCGATCAAACGTCTGCGGATGCGTCGCGCCGATGAGCGTGCCGTCGACTTCCCAGACCGGGACGACGTCGGGAATCGCCGCCAGAGCATTGCGCACCAGCGTCGCCCGGGCCGGAACGAGCTCGTTGGCGACGAGTTCGGCGCCCCCGAGGCGAGCTTCGGCGGCGAGCAGCACAGCCTTGCCGCCGGGGCCGGCGCACATGTCGAGCCAGCGTTCACCGGCCACGATCGGCCGGGCGCGGCTGAGCGCGAGAGCGGCCAGTTGCGAGCCTTCGTCCTGCACCCGCACCCGACCGCCGGACTGGCTCATCAGGTGGTAGGGGTCTCCCCCGTCGAGCACGAAGCCGGTCGGCGCGAATTCATCGGGCTGGCCGAGCAGGTCGAGATCCTCGGGCCCGGCCAGGCCGGGGAGTGCGACCATATTGACTTTGGCCGCCCTGTTGTCGGCGGCGAGCAGGTCTTCCAGTTCGGTTTCCCGGCTTTCGGCACGCAGGGCCTGGCGGAAAGCGCGCACCACCCAGGCCGGATGCGAGTATTGCGCTGCCAGGGCCTCGTCGACGGTGTCGATGCCGGCGAGAACCTGCCGGGTCCATTCCTCCAGGCTCGTGCGGGAGATCGTGCGCAGCACGCCGTTGCAGAACCCGGTCGCTGAACGCGAGCCGACCTGTTTGGCCAGCGAAACGGATTCGTTCACCGCCGCGTGGGTGGCGACGCGGGTGCCCAGCAGCTGGTGGGTACCGAGGCGCAGCACGTCCAGAATGGCCGGGTCGATGGCGTCGACGGGCCGGTTCGCGGCCAGAGCGATGACCCGGTCGTAGAAGCCCTGCATCCGCAGGGTTCCGTAGGTGAGTTCGGTGGCGAGGGCCGCATCGGCGGTGTTCAACGCGGCGCGCTGAATGCGGGTGGGCAGCAGCAGGTTCGCGTAGGCGTCTGATTCGCGGACGGCGGCGATGACCTCGTACGCCACACGCCGGGCAGGCTGCACGAAGTCCGCCGGCACTGCGCTGCGGGGCGTGCCCGGGCGGCGCGGCCGGCCGTCACGATTCGGCGCCTCCCGGGGGGCGCTCACGAGGCCACCATCTCTGTCGCTGCCACTCCACGCCACCAGTCGATTGCTCGCATCGTCGTCTTTCCGGCCGGTTGCACGGACAGCAGCTCGAGGGGCTCCGTTCCCGTTCCAACCAGCACTTTTCTGTCGTGCTCGGTTATGGTTCCGGCGGCCAGCGCCGGAAGTGCGTCGTCGTCGGCACGCCGGTTCACCGGGGCGAGCCGATGAATCTTCAGCCGCGCCCCGTCGATGCTCGTGAACGCCCCGGGTTCCGGCGTGACCCCCCGCACCCGGCTGTACACGACCGTTGCGGGCCGGGTCCAGTCGATTCGTGCGTCGTCGAGGGTGAGCTTGGGGGCCAGCGTGACCGCGCCGGTCTGCGGCAGGGCCTGCGCCGTGCCCGCTGAGAGTTCTTCGATCACACGCAGGAGCAGGTCGGCTCCGCTGTGGCTGAGAGTCTCCAGCAGGCTTCCGGACGTGTCGTCGGCGTCGATCCGGTGACGGATCTGGCCGAAGACGGCACCCGCATCGAGCTCGGGCACCAGCTGGAACACGGCCGCGCCGGTCTCAGCCTCCCCGGCGATGACGGCACGCTGCACCGGTGAGGCACCCCGCCAGCGGGGCAACAGCGAGAAGTGCAGGTTGATCCAGCCGAGCCTGGGCACCGAGAGCAGGGGCTCGCGCACCAGCCCGCCGTAGGCGACGATGACGCCCAGATCGGGTTGCAGCGCCGTGATCTGTGCCGTGACGGCGGCGTCGAGCCGGTTGGTCTTCAGCACGGGCAATCCGAGGTCCGCTGCGGCCTGGGCCAGCGGCGACGGGGTGAGCACCCGCTTGCGCCCCAGCGCGGCATCGGCTCGGGTGATCACCTGCTCGACGGTGTGATCGGTCGCGGCGAGGGCGAGCAACGCCGGAACGGCAACGTTCGGGGTGCCCGCGAAAACGAGTCTCATATGGTGCCTTCCTGGCCGCGGATACAGTTCACAGCAGTTCCGGGTCGTCGAATCGAACCTTAAGTGTAGGCGGCGGCTGGAACGAGCCCGACGCCGGCCGGCGCCGCACCGCTGCCGTGCGCACCACGGAGGCCTTCAGGCTGCGCGCGACGCCCGCCCCCGACGCGTAGCTGAACCGCACGACGGCGCGCACCCGGGTGTCGTCGGCCGGGACCGGTCCGAGCACGTCGACGCCGGCGAGTTCGCCGCGGGCGGCGCGGTCGGTGAGGTCGGCCAGCGCCGCCGTGACGTGCACGGGAAGCCCCGTGACGGAGGCGACCCGCACCGCAGGCGGGAACCGCAGCTGGCGGCGGTCGTGCAGCTCGCTCGCCGCGAAGACCTCCGGGTGCCACGAGTTCAGTGCGCTGGCCAGCGCACCACCGACTCCGGCGAGCATCACCGACGCCCCGGGAGCGGCCAGCGCCGCCGCGTTGCACCACCAGCGGAGGCAGTCTTCGCCCACGCGCAGGGACTCCCGGGCCAGCATCCGTTCACCGTCCAGGAGCAGGATCGCCCGGTAGCCGCCCACGGGGGTGGGTTCGGCGCCACGGGTCGCGATGACCAGCGCCGGTTCGGCGCCGATGTCCTGAACGGTGTGGGCGCCATCGGCGACGATCACCCGAGCCCCGGGAAAGGCCCGGCCGAGCTCTTCCGCCGTGCGCCCCGTGCCGAGCGTGACCACGCGCAGCGCGGTCGCCGCACAGTGCGCGCAGGCCCAGGCCGCCGCGAGGGCGCCGCACCACCGGCAGGCCGGCACCGCGTTTCGGGAGGTCAGTGCGAGAGGCCCCTGGCAGTGTGTGCAGCGCGCTGCTTTTTTGCAGCTCTGGCAGGCGAGCACGGGGGCATACCCGGGGCTGGCGACCTGCACGAGCACCGGTCCGGTCCGCAGCGCGTCGCGGGCCGCCTGCCATGCGGCAGAGGGGATGCGGGCGGCGCGGGCCTGAGCGTCGGGTTCGGACTGAAAATCGGTGGGGATGACGCGAGGGTGCCGGTTCGCCGCCGGGTGCACCTCGCCGAGCCAGCCGAGTTCGACGAGCCGTTGCGCTTCGACGCTGCGGGAATGGCTGAGCAGCACCAGCGCACAGCCGGCCTGCTCCCGGCGCACCAGTGCGGCATCACGCGCGTGCACGTACGGGCTCAGCGGCTCCGAATAGAGCGGGTCCCCGTCGTCCCAGAGGGCGATCAGGCCGAGCCGGTGCGCGGGGGCGTACACGGCCGAACGGTTACCGAGGATGATGCGCGGCTCCGGGTCCAGGCAGGCCAGAAAAGCGCGGTAGCGCTCAGGGTTGGGTTGCCGGGCGTCCATCCGGCTGACCGAGTGCGGCGGTGCCAGCTCGTCGAGAACGGCCTGCACCTGGTCCTGGTCCCGGAAGTCGGGTACGCACAGGATCGCACTGCGGCCTGCGGCCAGGGCGGCCGCGCCGAGCTCGGCCAGCGTCACCGCCCACCGCCCGACGGTGCGTCCGCCGGCAAGCGTCGTCAGCTCCGGTATGGCCGCGACGGCGAGGCGCTCCGCACCCATGATGCCGCTGTCCAGCCGCCCGGTCGGGTACCCGCGAAACGCCGGCGGCAGCAGCGTGCCTGCGGGGCCGGGGCCGGACCCGGTCGTGGGTGCGGGCGGGGTCGTGTCGGCGGGCACGGATCGCGCCGCGAGCCAGGCTTTTTCGACCCGCACCTGCCGGGGCGGTATCGCCAGGCGAAGGATATCGCTGACATTGCCGACCGGGCGGCCGGCAATGTCAGC
>JAWOHA010000001.1:0-2827 GCA_046496385.1 Cryobacterium sp.
GCGCCGACCTGATTCATGCGGCCGTCGCCGCCGAACGCATGGTCGCCGGGCAGATCGAAGCCCTGCGGGTGCCCGCCAACCCGCTGGACATCCTCGCCCAGCAGACCGTGGCCGCTGTTGCCCTGGAACCGGTCGACGTGGAGGAGTGGTTCGAGACCGTGCGGCGCAGCGCCCCGTTCCACACCCTGCCGCGCTCCGCGTATGAGGCGACCCTCGACCTGCTGGCCGGCCGGTACCCGAACGACCAGTTCGCCGAACTGCGCCCGCGCATCGTCTGGGACCGCGACGCCGGCACGCTCACCGGCCGCCCCGGGGCGCAGCGCCTCGCCGTCACCAGCGGCGGCACCATTCCCGACCGCGGCCTGTTCGCCGTGTACATGGTGGGCGGTGACGCCGCCACCGGCAAGCGGGTGGGCGAACTCGACGAAGAGATGGTCTACGAGTCCCGCGTCGGCGATGTCTTCGCGCTGGGCACCACGAGCTGGCGCATTCAGGAGATCACCCACGACCGGGTGCTCGTGGTGCCGGCCTTCGGCCAGCCCGGCCGGCTGCCGTTCTGGAAGGGCGACGGACTCGGCCGGCCCGCCGAGCTCGGCGCGGCCATCGGCGCGTTCGTGCGGGAAGTCGCGGGCCTGGCCCCGGCCGCCGCCCGGGAGCGCTGCGCGTCGGGCGGCCTCGATGAACGCGCCATCACGAACCTGCTCGCCTTTCTCGATGACCAGCGCGCCGCCACCCGGCATCTGCCCACCGACCGGACCCTGGTCGTGGAGCGTTTTCGCGACGAACTGGGCGACTGGCGGGTGGTGCTGCATTCGCCGTACGGCGCGCAGGTGCACGCGCCCTGGGCTCTCGCCGTGGGCGCCCGGGTTCGGGAACGGTACGGTATCGACGGCGCCTGCGTCTCGAGTGATGACGGCATCGTGGTGCGCATCCCCGACACCGAGACCGAGCCGCCGGGCGGTGAACTCTTCATTTTCGACCCCGATGAGCTCGAGGGCATCGTGACCGACGAGGTGGGCGGCTCCGCCCTGTTCGCCTCCCGGTTTCGGGAGTGCGCGGCCCGCGCCCTGCTGCTGCCGCGCTACAACCCGGGCGCGCGCTCGCCGCTGTGGCAGCAGCGGCAGAAGGCCGCGCAACTGCTCGATGTGGCCCGTGGTTTCTCGACCTTCCCGATCATTCTGGAAACCCTGCGCGAGTGCCTGCAAGACGTCTACGACCTGCCCGCCCTCACCGGCCTGGCCCGGCAGATCGATGCCCGCTCGGTGCGCCTGGTCGATGTGAGCACGGATGTCGCCAGCCCCTTCGCGAGCACCCTGCTGTTCGGCTACGTGGCCGCGTTCATGTACGAGGGCGACACCCCGCTCGCCGAACGCCGAGCCACGGCGCTGGCGATCGACTCGAGCCTGCTCGCGGAGTTGCTCGGCCGGGTGGAACTGCGCGAACTGCTCGATCCCGCCGTGATCGAGCAGACCGACCTCGAACTGCAACGGCTCGCCCCGGACCGGCGCGCCCGCGGCCTCGAAGGCGTCGCCGACCTGCTGCGCGGCCTGGGACCGCTCACCACCGCGGAGGTCACCGCCCGGTTGCGACCCGAGAAGACCCGCGCCGAGGCGTCGTCGACGCCCGCCGACACGAACGAACCGAACGAACCGAACGAACCGAACGAACCGGCCGAACCGAACGAACCGGCCGAACCGGCCGAACCGGCCGTGGCCCCCGAGGTGGTGGCGGGGTACCTCGCCGCGCTCGTGGAGTCGCGCCGCGCCCTGCGCGTCACCTTCGCCGGCACGGCCTGGTGGGTGGGTGTGGAAGACGCCAACCGGCTGCGCGACGCCCTCGGCGTGCCGCTGCCGCTCGGTGTGCCGGCCGCGTTCACCGACGCGGTCGCCGACCCGCTCGGCGACCTCGTGAGTCGCTATGCCCGCACCCACGGCCCGTTCACCACCGAGCAGGTCGCCGAACGCTTCGGTCTCGGCACCGCCGTGGTGCAGGTGGTGCTGCGCCGCCTCGCCGACGCCCGCCGCATCGTGGCAGGCGAATTTCGCCCGGTCGGCTCCGGCGCGGAGTGGTGCGACGCCGAAGTGCTGCGCCGACTGCGCCGGCGGTCCCTCGCCGCGCTCCGCCACGAAGTGGAACCGGTCGACCAACAGACCCTGGCCCGGTTCGTGCCGGTGTGGCAGCATGTGGGCGGCGCCCTGCGCGGGGTCGACGGGGTGGCATCGGTCATCGAACAGCTCGAGGGCGCTCGCATTCCCGCGTCGGCCTGGGAATCGTTGATTCTGCCGGCCCGCATCAAGGACTACCAGCCGGGCATGCTCGACGAACTCAGCAACGCGGGGGAGGTGCTCTGGGCCGGCGCCGGAACTCTCGCCGGCAACGACGGCTGGGTGAGCCTGCACCTGACCGAAACGGCCGAACTGACCCTGCCGCCGCCGCTGATCGTCGAGACGACACCGCTGCAGCGGGAGATTCTGGCGACCCTGGCCGGCGGCGGCGGCTACTTCTTTCGCCAGCTCGCCGACGCGGTGGGCAGCCAGAACGACGCCGAACTGGTCAGCGCGCTCTGGGACCTGGTCTGGGCGGGCCTGGCCAACAACGACACCTTCGCCCCGGTGCGGTCACTGCTGGCCGGTGGCCACACCGCGCACAAGAACACCCGCGTGACGCCGCGGGCACGGCTGCACGGCGGCCGGGCCATGCCGCGGCCGACGCTGCCGAGCCGCGGCGGCCCGCCCACCGTGTCGGGCCGCTGGTCGATTCTGCCCCTCGGCGACGCCTCGCCCACCCGCCGGGCGCACGCGCTCGGCGAGACCCTGCTGGAGCGTTA
>JAWOHA010000039.1:0-6886 GCA_046496385.1 Cryobacterium sp.
CGCCCTCAGCCGCGCGTTCGGCCTGCAGATCGAGCTCACCGAGACCGACGGCCGCTACGCGGCCCGGGCCGTGTAGCCTGCGCGGGCAGGCAGGGCTTTCTGCTAAAGTTACAGTCGGCCATCAGGCCGTCATACTTTCGTCGATACCGGCGAACAGACTCGACAAACTAACAGCACTGTGACCAGTTCCAAGTCTGTTCACCAGAAGTGCGATAAGGAAATCTTCATGAAGACAGACATTCACCCCGAGTACCGCCAGATCGTGTTCCGCGACCTCGCGTCCGGTGCGACCTTCCTCACCCGTTCCACGGTCACCAGCAAGAAGACCATCGAGCTGGACGGAACGACGTACCCGCTCATCGACGTGGAAATCTCCTCCGAGTCGCACCCGTTCTACACGGGCAAGCAGCGCATCATGGACTCCGCCGGCCGCGTGGAGAAGTTCAACTCCCGCTACAAGGGCTTCGGCAAGTAACTCGAACCCTGCCTGGAGCAGGCGACCGGCGTACGCCGGTCGCCTGCTTTTTTTGTGGCCTGCCCGCGGTGCGGGGCACAACGCGGGCTAACCGCAGTGCAACCAGTAGAAACTCTGGGCTCCCAGGGTCAGGGTGAGCACGCCTTCATCGTCGAAGGAAGGAAAGATCGCCCCGCCGAAGAGGTCGTATAGCCGGGTCCCGGCCAGGGCAAGACTTTCGATGCGCACCGCGACCGGGTTGTGCGAGAAGCTGAACACACACAACACCGTTTCCGGCTGGTCGCCGAACATCAGGCCGGAACCGGCGTAGCTCCGGGTGAAGGCCAGCACGGATTCGTGGTTGGTGGAGAGCACCGTGATGCTGCCGAGCCCGAAGGTGGGATGCGCCTTGCGCACGTGGATCACATTGCGCACCCAGTGCAGCAGGGACCCTGACTGGGCCAGGTGCGACTCCACGTTGGTCTGGGTGAAGTTGTACACGAGGGACTGCACCACGGGCAGGAAGAGTTTGCCGGGGTCTGCTGCGGAGAAGCCCGCGTTGCGGTCGGGTGTCCACTGCATGGGCGTGCGGGAGCTGTCCCGGTCAGGGAGCCAGATATTGTCGCCCATGCCGATCTCGTCTCCGTAGTACAGGAACGGGCTGCCGGGCAGAGCGAAGAGCAGGGCATGGGCCAGCTCCAACTCGGCCCGAGAATTGTCGAGCAGGGGAGCGAGACGGCGCCGAATGCCGATGTTTGCCCGCATCCGCGGGTCGTAGGCGTACCAGCCGTACATGGCTTGGCGATATTCCTCGCTCACCATCTCCAGGGTCAGCTCGTCGTGGTTGCGCAGAAAAACGCCCCAGCCGGCCGTGTCGGGAATATCGGTGGTTTCGGACAAGACCCGCACCAGTTCATTGGCGCGTTGGGACCGCAGCGAGTAGAAGATTCTCGGCATCACGGGAAAATCGAAGGCCATGTGGCACTCCGGTTCCTCATCGGTTCCGAAGAACGCCGCAACCTCGCGGGGCCACTGGTTGGCCTCCGCGATCATGATGCGGCCGGGGTAGTCTCGGTCGACCATGGCACGCAGACGCCGGGTGAACTCGTGGGTCGGCGGTTCTCCCTCACCGTTGCCCTCGTCAGACTCGTAGAGGTAGGGAATCGCATCGAGCCGAAAACCGTCGACGCCCAGGTCGAGCCAGAACCGCACAATGTCGAATATGGCCGCATGCACGGCGGGGTTTTCGAAGTTCAGGTCGGGTTGGTGAGAGAAGAACCGGTGAAAGAAGAACTGGCGCCGCACAGGGTCGAAAGCCCAGTTGGACTCTTCGGTGTCGATGAAGATGATGCGGATGTTGGGATATTTCTCGTCGGTGTCGCTCCACACATAGAAATCACCGAACGGACCGCCAGGGTCTTCCCGGGACTGCTGAAACCAGTCGTGCTGGTCGGAGGTATGGTTCAGCGGCAGGTCGATGATGATGCGCATGTTGCGCTCATGGGCTTTGGTGACCAGGTCCTTGAATTCGTCGAGGGTTCCGTACTCGGGCAGGATCGACCGAAAATCGGCAACGTCGTACCCGCCGTCCTTGAGCGGGGAACGGAAGAAGGGAGGGATCCAGAGCGCATCGACGCCCAGCCACTGCAGGTAGTCCAGTTTCGAAATCAGTCCGGCGATATCGCCACTGCCGTCGGCATTGCTGTCTACGAAAGATCGCACCATGACTTCGTAGAAGACCCCCCGGCGATACCACAGCGGGTCCAGAGCCAATCCGGGCAGTTGAATGGGTGCGGTGAAGCTCACGGCGCTCCTTCCGGCCCCGCAGGGCGCGTGTCTCTGATGATTAGCCTGAGTCTAGGTTCACGGGGCGGCGTCTGGTGAGGCAATCTCAGACTGCCCGATAAACTGGGCCGGATGATTGTTCCCTCGCCCTTTTCGGCCGCCCTGACACGTATTCCCCGGCGAACGGGAGCCCTCGTCGTGCTCGGCGCCGACACCCGGTACTGGGATTACGGCCCGGTCGACGCCGGAACCACGATCATCCTCGTGCATGGCTTTCGCGGTGACCACCACGGGCTCGAACCCGTGGTGGCGCAAAACCTCGCCGACACCCGGCTGGTTTCGCCGGACCTGCCCGGATTCGGAGCCTCCGCGGCCTTCATAGACCGCCCGCACGACATCGCAGCCTATGCGCAGTGGCTTGCGGCCTTCGTGAGTGCGCTCGCCCCGAGCGGGCGGGTGGTGCTGCTGGGGCATTCCTTCGGTTCGATCATCGTGTCGGCCGCCGTCGCCGGCGGCCTTACCGGTCACGCGGTGATTCTGGTGAACCCGATTGCCGCGCCGGCGCTGGCGGGACCGCGGGGCGTGCTGACCCGTCTTGCCGTGTTCTACTACTGGGCCGGGGCCCGCCTCGGCGACCGATTCGGCTTCGCGCTGCTGCGCAACCGGGTCATCGTGCGGGTGATGAGCATCTCAATGGCGAAAACCCGGGACCACCAGCTGCGTCGCTGGATCCACGCCGAACACGACCGATACTTCTCCGCGTTCTCCAGCCGGCAAGTCGTGCTGGAGGCATTCACCGCATCTGTCAGTCACGACGTGAGCGAGTATGCCGGCATGGTGCCCGTTCCCACACTGCTGATCGCCGCGGACCGCGACGACATCACCCCGCTGGCCGCCCAGCATCGTCTGGTGACGCTGTTTCCGCGTGCGCAACTGAGCGTGATCGACGGGGTGGGACATCTCATCCACTACGAAAAGCCCGCCGTCGCCGCCGCCGCGATCGCCCGTTTTCTGGCGGATCCGACGTGAGCCCCGAACCGGTCGGCCCGGCCCGGCCCCTGCGCGTCGTCGTGGACTGCCGGTACACGCGCTTTGACCGACACGACGGCATCAGTCGCTATACCGCGGGGCTGGTCACCGCACTTGCTGAGCTGCACCCCGTCACCATGCTGATCAGCGATCAGCGCCAGCTGGCACTGCTGCCTGCGCTGCCGTGGCAGCGGGTGACCGGGCCCACCAGCTGGCGGGAGCCGTTGCTGGCGTTGCAGGTGAACCGGCTGAACCCCGACGTGGTGTTCAGCCCCATGCAGACCATGGGGTCGTGGGGTCGCCGGTACCGGCTGGTACTCACCGTGCACGACCTGATCTATTACCGCAACCGCACCCCGCCGCATGATCTGCCGCCCATGGTGCGACTGCTGTGGCGGCTCTACCACCTCAGTTGGGGGCCGCAACGGCTGCTGCTGAACCGGGCGGATGCGGTCGTGACGGTCTCTGAGACCACCCGCGACCTCCTCAGAGCGCATCGTTTGACGCTCCGCCCGGTGACCGTGGTGCACAACGCCGCCGATCCGGTGACGGACACGACCACGACAACGGCCACGACCACGACCGAGGAGGTGCCGGCTGCGCCCGCGCGCCGCCTCGTCTACATGGGGTCGTTCATGCCGTACAAGAACGTCGACACCCTGGTGCGCATGGCGGCGCTGTTGCCGGGGTTCGAACTGCACCTGATGAGCCGTGTTTCCGTGGTGGACAAGGCCCGGCTGGCGGCGCTCGCTCCGGGGGCCGCGCTCGTCTTCCACGACGGCGCCAGCGACGAGCACTACCGCGAGGTGCTCTCCTCGGCGACGGCGCTGGTCAGCGCGTCACTGGACGAAGGCTTCGGGATCCCGCTCGTCGAGGCGATGAGCCTCGGTGTGCCCGTCATCGTCAGCGACATTCCGATTTTTCGGGAGATCGGCGGTGATGCGGCACTCTACGTCGACCCCCGCAGTCCCCGGGGATTCGCCGAGGCCGTGCAGCGACTCGCCGCGCCGGGGGAATGGCCCCGGCGGGCACAGCTGGCCCGACGGGAGGCGCAGCGCTTCACCTGGGCGCAGTCGGCGCGCACACTGCTCGCGGTGTTGCGCGATGAACGGAACCCCGAGGGGTGAACCAGGGCCGGCAGCCGAGTCCGGTACGCGTGACTCGCTGTGTTTCGAGCAGATGACAATGTTCGTCACTTCGGTTCAATTCCTTGCGGGGATTGTTGAACAATCGTAGGCTTCTCGGCAATTGGTCTTCGAGGCCGCCCTGCGGCCTCGCCAACGTTTGACGAACAGAAGCGAGCACCCCATGACCACAGAAGTTCCCCCCACGTCGAGTTCTGCCGCGGCAGAGACGTCGTCACCCGCGAAGAGGCCGAAGAACCGGCACCGCGGCGCCCTGCTCGGTGCCATGTTTCTCATGGCCACGAGCGCCGTCGGCCCCGGATTCATCGTGCAGACCACGAACTTCACCGTGCAGCTCGGGGCGGCGTTCGCCTTTGCGATCGTCGTGTCGATCCTCATCGACATCGCCGTGCAGCTCAACGTCTGGCGCGTCATCGGTGTGAGCGGCAAGCGCGCCCAGGAACTGGCCAACACCATCCTGCCCGGCGCCGGCTGGTTTCTGGCGGCGCTGATCTGTCTGGGCGGTCTCGTCTTCAACGTGGGCAACATCGCCGGCACGGGGCTGGCGACCAATGTGTTGTTCGGCATCGACCCCAAGGTCGGCGGGTTCATCTCGGCCGGGATCGCCATCGCCATCTTCTTGAGCAAACGCGCCGGTCTGGCGCTGGACAAGATCGTCGTCGTTCTCGGCGCCGTCATGATTCTGCTCATCGGCTACGTGGCCGTCGTGTCGCGCCCACCGCTCGGGGAGGCCCTGCGCAACGCCGTCATTCCCGACAACATCGACTTTCTCATCATCACCACCCTCATCGGCGGCACCATCGGCGGGTACATCACCTACGCCGGCGCACACCGCATGATCGACGCGGGCATCTCCGGGGTCGAGAACGTGCGCATGATCACGCGCAGCTCGGTGTTGGGCATCGTCATCACCGGGGTTGTTCGTGTGCTGCTGTTCCTCGCCATTCTCGGTGTCGTCGCCGGCGGTGTCGCGCTGACCAGCGACAACCTCGCCGCGGAGGCGTTCCAGTCTGCGGCCGGTGACATCGGGCTCATGCTGTTCGGCGTGATTCTCTGGGCCGCCTCCATCACCTCGGTGATCGGCGCCGCGTACACCTCCATCTCGTTTGTCACCACGGCCGCCACCGCACCGCGCACGCGCAGCCTCGCCACGGTCATCTTCATCGCCGTGTCCATGACCGCGTTCACGTTCCTCGGCCAGGCACCCGCTACCCTGCTCATCATGGCCGGTGCCGTGAACGGGCTCATCCTGCCCGTGGGCTTCGCCGTCATCCTCTGGGTGGCCTGGCGTCGCCGTGATCTGCTCGGGGGCTACGTCTACCCCAAGTGGCTGGTCGGCATCGGGTTCGCGGCCTGGCTGCTCACCCTGTTCCTGGGATACCAGTCCCTCGGCGGCCTGGCAAGGCTGTGGGTCTAATGACCGACCACGGTGCGTCATCACCCCGCTCGGGCATGCCCGACGACCCGGCCGGACTCACTCCCGCAGAGGCTCGCGGCCTGTTCCGTGCCGGACTGAGTGTGCCGACGGCGGGGTGGTCCCGGGGATACACCCAGGCGAACCTTCTCATCGTTCCGCAACAGCAGGCATCCGAACTGCTGCTCTTCGCCCAACGCAACCCACAGGCCTGCCCGGTGCTCGGGGTGCTCGAGGCGGGAGAGGTCAGCGGCCCCCTGTTAGCCGGGGGAGACATTCGGACCGATGTCGGCCGATACACCGTGTACGAGAACGGTGTGCTCGTCGCCGAGCCGCGGGACCTGCTCTCGTGGTGGCGGCCCGATCTGGTGACCGTGATCGTGGGGTGCAGCTTCACCTTCGAAGCGGCTCTGCAGGCGGCCGGTATCGCGATGCGGCATATTGACCAGAAGGTGAATGTGCCTATGTATCGCACCAATCGGCGCGCCGTTGAGGCGGGATCGCTCGGCGGCCCGCTGGTGGTGTCGATGCGTCCGATTCCGGCGAACCGGGTTGCCGACGCGGTGCGCATCACGGCGCGTTTCCCGGCCGTGCACGGTGCGCCCGTGCACGTGGGAGACCCGGCCGACATCGGCATCCCCGAGCTGTCCCGACCCGACTTCGGCGACGCGGTGGCTCTGCAGCCCGGTGATGTGCCGGTGTTCTGGGCCTGCGGCGTGACCCCGCAGGCGGCCGTGATGGAGTCCCGGCCCGCCTTGGCGATCGGTCACGCGCCCGGTCATATGCTGATCACGGATGCGCGTGACACGGACTACGAGGTCGGGTAGACCGAACCCCACGCCCGTCGTTCTTCACCACGGCGCGCACGATCGCAGGCGCCTCGACCGGCGATACCGCTGGTCGAGGCACCCGCCCCGCTGGTCGAGGCACCCGCCCCGCCGGTCGAGGCACCCGCCCCGCTGGTCGAGGCACCCATCCCGCCGGTCGAGGCCCGAGCTTGCGAGGGATCGAGCTCGGGGGGCGCTTCGCGCCACCGTGGGAGACGGAGATGCGCTGCAT
>JAWOHA010000305.1:0-4977 GCA_046496385.1 Cryobacterium sp.
GAAGGAGTGCCCGGCTAGGGTGGAACCCACGTCGGACATCCAGCTGAGGGCCCCCTCGTGGCTGCCGCGTGACAGGGTTAGCACCCGTTCGACCTGTTCCGACAGCGCCTCGGTGCCGGAGGCGCCACGACCCGTGCCGGGTGCTGCCGGGCTGCCGCCACGGGTCTGGCTGCGCGCCACGGGGGCATCGCCCAGCCGCACCAGCAGGGTGGCGATGCCACCGTTGTCACCGGCGCCCACCTGCGAGAGCTCGCCGTCGATGTCGGCGTGCAGAAACAGCTGGGCGATGGTGGCGCCCTGGCTCCACGGCGGCCTCGGGTACGAGGGCACGGTGAGGTCGAACAGGGCCAGGCGTGCGACATCGGCGAGGTCGTCGGTGCCGAACGACAGGTCGGTGACGATGCGCAGCGCGGTCTCGTTAGGGGCGCGATCGCCGAGTGCTGCGACGGCGGCCATCCGGGCCGGTTTCTGTTCAGAGTCATCGTCGGCGACGCGGCGCAACAGTCGTTCGGGAATGCGGCCGCTGACCAGTCCCACGGTTTCGATGAGGCGACCGCGGGAATCCGCGTCGGTCACGCCCAGAAGAGCGCTTTCGATTGCCAGGGCCACCATCTCGGGTGAGGATGACCCCCACTGCTCGACGGTGCGCTGGGCGAGCATGCCGGAGAACCCGCCGGTGATGATCATGCGCACCAGGCCGGCGACGGCGTCGATGCGGGGCAGCCTTGAGCCGAAGGCCCAGGCCGCATGCTCACGCAGGTAGGCACGTTCGTGGCCGAGCAGGGCCACCAGGGCGTCGTCGGCGGTGTCGTCGAAAACCTGTGCGAGGGCGTGCACGGCGGCGATCGCGGTGAGCTGGTCGGTGGGATCGAGGGCCGCCTGGGAGAGCAGGCGCACGGCCCGCGGCCCGCCGTCACGGCTGGCTGCGATAGTCAGATCGTCCGCGGCACGGATACCGTCCAGTATGCAGCCGGTCTGACGCAGGGCATCGAGTGCGGTGTGTGGTCCCACGAGATACTCCTCTGTGCAGCGGAGCTGCGGTCAACGGACAGGGTCTGTGCAGCGGAGCTGCGGACAACGGACAGATCCCGGCGATCGGGTCATTCTCAAGCGGTTCGGAGCGCCCGGGCATTCCGATTGGTTCTTGCGGATTGGTTCTTGGTGCCGACGCTTACTTGCAGCTTTCGCTATCTTCCCACGCTCGACCTGAGCGGCGTTCAATCCGTTCAGTGAACTCTCGGTTTCATGCTTTCCGGGCTGGACCAGCGGCGAGCGCCGGAGTTAACAAGATCGTAACGATCGTATACAAACCTAGAAATAACTGCCTGATTGTATTCAATAGAAGCACCCCGCGACTGACTGATCCCCGCGACCTCCCGATCATTGGACACGTATGCGCTACTCCCGTTCTCTTGCCCCTCGAACACCAGCCCGCATTCTGCGGCGCCGCACCGTCGTTGCACCACTGCTGGCTGCTGGACTCTTGATCGTGACCGTCGGTTGCCAGGCCCAGCAGGTGCAGACTCCCGCCGCCAGCGGCGAGCGCCAGGATGTGACCAGCGCCCCGATCGGCGACCAGACGGTCACCGAGGGCGGCGATCTGGTCATGGCGCTGTCCGCCGAGCCCGACCGGCTCGACCCCACCACCTCCTCCTCGCTGTACACCCGCTACGTGATGCAGACCATGTGCGAGAAGCTCTACGACATCGATGCCGACGGCGCCGTGGTGCCGCAGCTGGCCACCGAGCTGCCGGAGTTCTCCAGTGACGGTCTCACCGTCACTATCCCGGTACGCACTGACGCGGTCTTCGCCGACGGCACCCCGTTCGACGCCGCCGCCGTGGCGACCACCCTGGACCGGCACCTGAACCTCGAGGGGTCCTCCCGCACCAGCGAGCTCGGCCCGATCACCGGTATCAGCGCCGTGAACGACAGCACCGTGAAAATCAGCTACTCCGATCCCTTCGCCCCGCTCACAGCCGCGTTGGCGGACCGCGCCGGCATGATCCTCTCCCCCGCCGCACTGGCCGCCACCGGCGAGGCCTTCGGCGACAGCCCGGTCTGCGTCGGCGCGTTCAAGTTCGTCGAGCGCGTGCCGCAGACCTCGATCACCGTCGAGGCCGACCCGCTCTACTACGACGCCGAGAATGTGCACCTCGACACCATCACTTACCGCATCATGACGGACTCCAACATCCGTTCCGCGAACCTGCGCTCCGGCGACGTGCACGTGGCCGACAGCATCAGCACCCAAGACGTCGATGCCCTCATGACGACGGATGGCATCGGTGTGCTCCAGGTCGGCTCGCTCGGCTACCAGGCGATCACGGTGAACATGGGCAACACCGACGGGATCGGCGCCGCCCCCGGCGTCATCGACACCCCGCTGGCCACCGACGCCGCCGTGCGCGAGGCGTTGTCGATGTCGGTGGACCGGGAGGCTCTGGTCGGCTCGGTCTTCAACGATTGGTACGAGCCGGCCTGCTCGCCCATCTCCCCGGCCAGCCCGTTCACCTCGGGCCTGAGCGAAGAGTGCGTGGCCTACGACCCTGAAGCGTCACTCGCCCTGCTCTCTGACGCCGGAGTGGAAACCCCGTACCCGATCAGCATGAACGTCTCCAACAACCCCGACACGCTGCGCTTCGCGCAGGCGCTGCAGGCATCCGTCGCCGACGGCGGCTTCGAGCTGACCATCGCCCCGGTGGAATACTCCACTCTGCTCGACATGCAGGCCCGCGGCGACTTCGAAAGCCTGCAGCTGGGCTGGTCGGGCCGGGTCGACCCGCATGGCAACATGTTCAATTTTCTCTCCACAGGCCAGGGCAACAACTACTCCGGCTACAGCAACCCCGAGGTGGACCGCCTGCTGACGGATGCCGCTCAGACCACCGACACCTCCGAACGTGCCGACCTGTACGGCGACGCGACCGCGATCGTGCAGCAGGAGAACCCGATCATCTACCTGTACCGGGTGCGCAGCCTCACCGCGTACTCCACCGACATCGCCGGTGTCGAGACTTTCGCCGACGGCGTGGTGCACCTGAGCAACGCCGCCTTCGTGGACGCCGAGTAATTCGGTCATGACGAGGTACCTGATCACCCGGCTCTGGCAGTCCGCGGTCACGCTGGTCTTGGCGTCACTCGTGGTGTTCATCGGAGTGCGCCAGCTGCCGGGTGATCCGGCCCTCGCCATGGCGGGGGAAGAGGCCACCCCGGAACGCGTCGAGGTGATCCGTGAGCAGCTCGGCCTGAACGAACCGCTGCTCACCCAGTACCTCACCTTTGTGGGCAACATGGCCCGCGGCGACCTGGGCGAATCCACCCGCACCGGCACCATGGTCACCGAGCTCATCGCCACCACGCTGCCGGTTACACTCTGGCTCTCCGGCTACGCGATTCTCGTGGCGGTCGTGGTGGGCGTGGTGCTCGGCATCATCGCTGAACGATTTCGCGGCCGCTGGCCCGAATGGATCGCCAACGGGCTGGCCCTGATCGGCCTGTCGGTGCCGAACTTCTGGCTGGGCATCCTCGCCATCCTCTACCTCGCCGTGACGCTGGGCTGGTTCCCGGCCTCTGGCTACGTGTCGATGACCGACGACCCGCTGGGCGCCATCTACCACCTCACCCTGCCGGCGATCATTCTCGGCACCGGCCTTGCCGCCGTCATTATGCGCCAGACCCGCGCGTCGATGATCGAGACGATGAAGACCGACTATGTGCGCACCGCCAAGGCGAAAGGCCTCGGCCGGGGCCGGGTTCTGGTGAGGTATGGGCTGCGCAACTCCCTCATCGTGGTCGTCACCATCGTGGGGCTGCAGCTGGGCGGACTGATCAGCGGAGCCGTCGTCACCGAACGCATCTTCGCCCTGCCCGGCTTCGGCAAGCTCACCCTCGACGCCGTGTTCACCCGGGACTATCCGGTGATCCAGGCCGTCGTGCTCATCATCACGGTGGGCTACATCCTGATCAACCTCGCGGTGGACATTCTCTACTCCGTAATCAATCCGCGCATCCGCGTGGGAGGAAGCACACGATGACCGATACCCGCACGCTCTCCCTGGTCGCCCCCGACCTCGGCTCCGGCCGTGGACGCGTGTGGCGCTCCCTGCGGCGCAGCCCACTCGGCATTGCCGGTGGCGTGATGCTCGCCGTCGCGGTGTTGCTCGGGGTGCTCGCTCCGCTGATCGCCCCGTACGGTCCCGCCGAGGTCAATTTCGGCGCATCGTTCCAACAGCCCGGAACGGTGGGCTTTGTAATGGGCAGCGACGACCTCGGTCGGGATATTTTCACCCGGCTGATCTTCGGTATTCGAGTCTCGCTGCAGGTAGGCCTGCTCTCAGTCGCCCTCGCCGTGCTGATCGGCACCCCGTTGGGCCTGCTCGCCGGGTACTGGAGATGGCTGGACGGCATTATCTCGCGGCTCACCGACGTGACGCTCGCGTTCCCGTTTCTGATCATCGCCGTGGGCCTGTCCGCCATCAGCGGACCGAGCCTCACCAACGCGGCCATCGCCCTCGGCATCGCCCAGGTGCCGACCATGATCCGGGTGGTGCGCGGAGAAACCCTGCGCATTCGGGAGACCGACTTCGTGCTCGCCGCTCAGACCATGAACGCCTCCGGACTGCGCATCATCTTCACGCATATCCTGCCTAACGCCGCCTCGGCCATCATCGTGCAGGCCACGGTGATCATGCCGGTGGCCATCATCGGTGAAGCACTGCTGTCGTTCCTGGGCCTCGGCATTCAGCCGCCCACCGCCAGCCTCGGCATCATGCTCTCTGACGCGCAGCAGTACATCTCGCGGGCGCCCACAGCCGCGATCTTCCCCGGCGTCGCGATCGCGGTGATCTGCCTCGGGTTCAACCTCTTCGGAGATGCGCTGCGCGACGCCCTCGACCCCACCACGGCCGGTCCGGGCCGAAAGAAGTCGAAGAAATGACGTTCAGGACCCCGAACCCCTTGACAACCCGACCCACC
>JAWOHA010000015.1:0-4229 GCA_046496385.1 Cryobacterium sp.
CCAACAAGCCGTTGCGCATTACGGTCTGATCCGCCCGGCGGCTTTTCTGTTTCTTTTCGGCATCGATATATCGGTCTCGTTTCTACCGCTGCACATGGGCAAGCTCTACCAGCCGATCTTCGGCCTGTCGCGGGACGTTGTACTGGGACTGCCGATCTCGGTGGAGATGTTTTTCGTGATGATCGCCCTCTACGCAGCCGGCGCGTGGATCGACCGCCGCGGCTGCGTAGAGGGCGATCATCGACGCTGCCCGTCTCATCCGTCTGGGTGATGCCCAGGTCGTCGTGGCCGGCGGCCAGGAGTCGATGTCGCGGGCCCCGCACCTGCTGCTCGGCTCGCGCCAGGGCTGGGCCTTCGGCAGCGTGCCGATGCTCGATCATGCCGCCCATGACGGGCTGACGGACGCCTTCGACGGCCTGACGATGGGCCTCTCGACCGAACACGCGAACGTTCCCCTGAACCTCAGCCGCACCGAGCAGGACGCCGTTGCCGCCGCGTCGCACCAGCGCGCCGCCGCGGCCGCCGCCGCGGGGGTCTTCGACGAGGAGATCACCCCCCTGGCCGTACCGCAGCGCAGGGGTGAGCCGGTGCTGATCAGCGCCGACGAGGGGGTGCGCCCCGACAGCACGACCGAGTCGCTCGGCCGGCTGCGGCCCGCCTTCGCCGCCGAGGGCGCCATCACGGCCGGCAATTCCTCGCCGCTGAGCGACGGGGCCAGCGCCGTGGTGTTGACCAGCCGGGCTTTCGCGGAGAAGAACGGCCTCAGCTACCTTGCCGTGGTGCGGGCGGCGGGACAGGTCGCCGGACCCGACAATTCCCTGCACTCGCAGCCGGCCAACGCGATCGCCAGCGCCCTGGAACGTGAGGGCTGGTCGGTTGAGCAGCTTGACCTGATTGAGATAAACGAAGCCTTCGCTGCCGTGGCGGTGCAGTCCTCGCAGGACCTCGGCGTGTCGCTCGACCTGGTGAACGTGCACGGCGGGGCGATCGCGATCGGGCACCCGATCGGGTCAAGCGGCGGTCGGCTGGCCCTGCACGCAGCCCTGGAACTCTCTCGTCGCGGCAGCGGCAAGGCTGCCGTGGCGCTGTGCGGCGGCGGCGGCCAGGGCGAGGCCCTGCTGCTCTCGCGCTGACCGGCCACACTCCCCTGCAGCCCGGTCACACCCCGAGAGGCACCGGGTTCGGCTGGGTTGATGTGTCGCTAGCCGAGAAAGTTGATCGGCTTGACGATGTCGGCGTAGATCAGCAGCAGGCTCATGCCGCCGAGCAGAATGATCACTCCGAAAGTGAGCGGCATGAGCTTGGCCATGTCGACGGGCCCGGGATCGGGGCGTTTGAACAGTTTCGCGAAGAAACGGCGGATGCCCTCCCACAGCGCACCGGCGACATGGCCGCCGTCCAACGGCAGCAAGGGCACCAGGTTGAACACGAGCAGGGCCACATTCACGGAAGCCAGAATACTGAGCATGCTGGAGATCTTGTCGGCGACCGGGATCGTATCGAGGCTGGCGATTTCTCCGGCGACCCGGCCGACGCCGACAACGCTGAGCGGCCCGTTCGGGTCGCGCTCGCCCGAGCCGAACGCGGCGGTGGCCACGTCGACGAGACGCTGAGGCAGGTTGATGATGATGTTCGCAGTACTGGTGATGGTCGTGCCGACGGCGGGCAGCACGGCGGAGGCCGGCTGCGGGACCATGACCCCGGCCGGGCCGATGCCGACGAAGCCGACCTGCTCGGTTACCGGTGCGCCGCTGGAGTCTTCGGCGATCTGGCCGGTCTCGGTGAGCACGTAGCGTTCGGTCAGTTTCGGGGTGAGGCGAAGGGTCTCTGGCACGCCGTCACGGTCGACGACCACGGTGAGGGTCTGGCCGTCGGCGTCGCGAATGGCGTCGGTGGACTGCTCCCAGCTCTCGACCGGAGCGGCGTTGATGCTGACGAGGCGGTCGCCGGGAAGCAGGCCGGCGGCAGCGCCGGGGGCGAGCTCATCGCCGGGCTCGCAGGTCTGCCGGTCGCTCGAGGCCGGCAGCACGCACTGCGACACGCTGCCCAAGGTGGTGCTGGACTGCACGGTACCGAAGCCCATCAGCACGACCGCGAACAGCACGACCGCGATGAGGAGGTTCATCGCGGGTCCGCCGAGCATCACAATGATGCGTTTGTAAATGGGGAGTGTGTAGAACGCGCGGTGGTCCTCCCCCGCGCCGATGGTGTCGGCGCTGGCCTGGCGGGCGTCGTCGACCATGGTGGCCAGGGCGCCCGGCTTCTTCACCGACTCGCCTTCCTGCACCACCTGGTCGAAGAACCCCGTGCTGGCGCTGCGCACCGCTTCGCCTTTTTTGGGCGGGAACATGCCGATCATGGCGATATAACCGCCGAGGGGAATGGCTTTGACACCGTATTCGGTTTCCCCACGGGTTCTGGACCACACGGTGGGACCGAAGCCGATCATGTACTGGGTGACCTTGACCCCGAACAGCTTCGCGGGCACCAGATGACCGACTTCGTGCAGGCCGATCGACAGGGCGAGGCCGACAACGATGACGAGTACGCCCAGGACGAATAGCAGCACGGATTCCACTGTCGTAGAGTAACCGTTTCAAGCTGCAAAGCGGCTGGTCATTGCCCGGCAGTCATTTCGGCGAACGAATATGGTTTGCTTGAATGTAACCATTCGAGGAGATTCCCCTGACTGACACCCCTACCTCTCGCCCGGTCGGCGCCGTTCTGGCCGACCGCTTCCGACTGGACCGCTTGATCGGCACGGGCGGCATGGCATCCGTCTATGAGGCCACGGATATCGTTCTGGGCCGCACCGTGGCGGTGAAACTCTTTCGCAACGACAGCCTGGACGGTTCCGGGCCGGAACGGCAGAGTGGTGAAACCGCCCTGCTGGCGAGCCTGAACCATTTCGCCCTCGTCACCCTCTTTGACGCCGGCACCGCAGAGCTCAGCGGGGCTCAGCGCACCTTCATTGTGATGGAGTTCGTTGACGGTCCCGACCTGCGCACCCGCATGCTGGCCGACCCGCCGCTCGAGCCCGCCGGCATAGCCCGGATGGGTGCCGACCTCGCCGAAGCGCTGCACTACGTGCACGAGAAGGGCATCATCCACCGGGACATCAAGCCGGCGAACGTGCTGCTCGGGGCGAGCGGTTTTCCCGGCCGGAGCATGCACGCCAAACTCGCCGATTTCGGCATCGCCCGGTTGCTCGATGAGACGAGTCTCACCGCGACGGGAACGCTGCTCGGCACGGCGAGCTACCTGAGTCCGGAGCAGGCCCTGGGCAGCCGTCTCGGGCCGCCCAGCGACATCTACTCGCTGGGTCTGGTGTTACTGGAATGTGTCTCCGGTGAACGTGCCTACCCGGGCACCGCCGTTGAATCGGCCATGGCACGGTTGCAGCGGCAGCCGGGCATTCCGGCGACGCTGGAACCAGAGTGGGCGGCGCTGCTCACCGCGATGACGAGCCGGGAGCCCGAGGACCGGCCGTCGGCCGCGGAGGCCGCGGACCTGTTGCGCGGCCTCGCGGCGCCGGACACCGAGACGCAGCCGGCTGCGGCCACTCCCCCGTCTGAGCTGCCGACGGTGCGGCTGGACCAGGTGGCCACAGAGGCCCTTTCGGCCGCTGAACTCGGTCACGACGGCCCTGACGATGCGGCCACGCGGCTGCTGCCCGTGAGCCCGCCGACCGCCGCGACCGTGCTGACCCCGGTCACTTCGGTCGCGGAAGCTTCGGCGCAGGCCGCGCAGCCCACGCAGGCCGCGCAGCCCACGCAGGCCGACGCGCCCCGGCCGACCCGGCCGATGCTCGGCACCCCGCGGAACGCCGCTGAGCCAGATGAAGCGGCGACCGCTCAGCGCCGCCGCCGCGTCGTGGTCGGGTCCATCGTCGTGGCCCTCGTGATGCTCGGCGCCCTGGTGGCGCTGTTTCTGGCCACTCTCACGGTGGAGCCGGCGCCGACGCCGCCCAACTATCCCGCCGTCGAGGGCCCGCTCGGTGACAGTTTGAAGCAGCTTCAGGAAAGCGTGAATCCGTGAACCGTCTGATTAAACCCCGCCGTGGCCTGCGCGGTCGCCTTCTCGCGGGCGCCGCCACCATGGTCGTGGCCGTCGGCGCGTTGAGCGCTTGTTCCGGCGCACCGGTGTCGGTGCAGGCCACGACCGCCGCCAGCCTGCAGTCCAGCGTGCTCGACATCAGCACCGCCGCCGCCGGGGGTGATTTAGAGACC
>JAWOHA010000052.1:0-4018 GCA_046496385.1 Cryobacterium sp.
CCAGCTGATCAGCGAGACCGATCCCGACGTGCAGGTCGAACTCCAGATCGAGGTCGAAGCGATGCTGTGGGACGCCAACTTCGGCCTCCCGCTGTACATCTCGCCCGGCGTGATGGCGTTCGGTTCCAACGTCGTCGGAACCGAGTACAGCCCCTGGCAGACTGGCCCGATCTGGAACTTCTGGGATTGGACCATGGCCTAACAGCCGCAAGCCCGAGCAATCGGGACGCACTCCACGTCGGTGTGCCGGGGCGATGATCCCGGCACACCGACTCTCACGCAGTCCCCTGATCTGCACCTCGTCCGGCGAGGACCGTCCCACTCTGCGCAAACCGGCGGCCGATAATCACGTCGTTCGGCCCGCGTCCAATTGAGGTGAGCCAACGCCATGTTGAGTTTTATTCTGAGACGCGTGTTCGTCTCTGCCCTGCTGCTTCTGGGGGCGTCGTTCATCATGTACGTGCTCACAGCGATATCGGGCGACCCCCTCGAAGAACTCCGTGTCAGTCGCGACCCTAACCGGGACGCCCTGATCGCCTATCGCACCGACTTGCTGCAGCTTGACCTGCCGATTCCGTTACGCTACTTCGGTTGGCTCGGCGGTGCCGCGCAGTGCCTGATCCCCTTCGCTCGGTCGTGCGACCTCGGGGTCAATATTCTCAACCAGCAGGTCACCGACCTGATCCCGATCGCCCTGCAGTCCACGATCCAGCTCATCACGGGCGCGACGATCCTGGCGATCATCTTCGGCATCACCATCGGCATCGTGTCCGCATTGCGCCACAACACCGGGTTCGATTACGGGGTCACCTTCGTGATCTTCCTGCTCTTCTCCATGCCGGCATTCTGGATCGCCGTTCTCCTGAAGGAATTCCTCGCCATCGGTTTCAATGACTTTTTGGTTGATCCGGTGATCCCCCTTCTGCCCCTGCTGGTGATAGCTCTGGTGGCTGGGTTCATCTGGCAGGCGATGGTCGCCGGCCCGGTGCGGCGCCGCGGCGCCGTCTTCGCCATTTCGGCCATCGCGACCGCGACCCTGTTGTTGTTCTTCAACCTGTCGGGCTGGTTCAGCGATCCCGGCCTGGGGCCGGTGATGATCACTGTCTCAGCCGTCGCCATCGCACTGCTCACGACCGGGCTGATTGCGGGCTTTCACGACCGGCGGGCACTGCTCACCGGACTCATCAACGCCGGCATCGCCGTGATCAGCTACTTCACCCTGCAGAGCCTGTTCGACGTCTCCAGCTGGGGCACCATTATGATCCTTGGAGCCACAGCCCTGGTGGTGGGACTGATCAGCGGAGCCCTCGTCGGCGGCGATGACCGCCCGGTCAACATGCGCATCGGGGCTATCACGGCCGTGTTCTCAGCCGGGCTGCTGCTGCTGGACCGGTTCATGCAGTCGTGGAGTGCCTACGCCACCGACAGCGCCATCGGTGGTCGGCCGATCGCCACGATCGGTTCCGGCACCCCCACACTGTCGGGCGACATCTGGATCATGGGCATCGACACGTTCACGCACTTCCTGCTGCCGACCATCTCGCTCACCCTGATTTCTCTGGCCGGGTACACCCGGTACGTGCGGTCCGGGATGCTCGATGTTCTGGACCAGGACTACATCCGCACCGCTCGGGCCAAAGGGCTCGACGAACGTACCGTCATCGTGCGGCACGCCTTCCGCAATGCCCTGATTCCGTTGGCCACTCTGGTGGCGGCTGACATCGGGGCGATCATCGGCGGGGCGATCATCACCGAGCAGGTCTTCGCGATCAGCGGCATGGGGCAACTCTTCATTCGTTCGTTGAGCAACGTGGACCCGAACCCGGTGATGGCGTACTTCGTGGTGATCTCCGTGGTGGCGTTGATCGCCAACCTGGTGGCTGACCTGTCGTATGCCGCCCTGGACCCACGAGTGAGGACCCGCTGATGACGTCGAACCGCCGGGGCCCGGCCCCCACCACCCTCATCGACCTGCGCACGAACGATGGCGAGGTGGGCAAGAGTCAGGCCGCCCTGGTCTTTTGCCGCTTCGTCGACCACAAGATCGCCCTGGTGTCCATCGTCGTCGTGGCGTTCATCGCCGTGCTGTCGTCGTCGGCCGCCGGGCTCGGGCCGATCCCGGGCTGGTGGCCGCTGACCTACAGCCAGCTCAACCCGGTCGTCGACGGCGGTGCACCGACGATGTCCATGGTGCCACGCTGGCTGGGCGGCGACGGGGTGCGCCTCGGCGACCATCCCTTCGGGCAGGACCGGATCGGGAAGGATTACTTCGCGATGACGATGCGTGGAATCCAGAACTCACTCACCATCATGTTCATCGTGGGTCTGCTCGCCACCGTGATCGGAACCGTGATCGGCGCCGTCGCCGGCTACTATCGCGGAATCATCGACGCCATCCTGATGCGCTTCACCGACCTCATCATCATCATTCCGGTGATCGTGATCGGTGCTCTGGTGGGCGCCATCGCCGGCCAGTTCGGCGGCGCCGTCGACGGGCCGGTGATCCTGGCGATCCTGCTCGGGCTGTTCACCTGGACCACCCTTGCCCGGCTGGTGCGCGGGGAATTCTTCACCCTGCGGGAACGGGAGTACGTGGAGGCCGCCCGGGTGGCCGGCGCGTCCGACCTGCGCATCATCTTCAAACATGTGCTGCCCAATGCCATCGGCGTGGTCATCGTCGCGGCCACGCTGCTGATGGCCAGTGCCATTCTGCTCGAGGTCGCACTGGGCTTCCTCGGCCTCGGCGTTCAGCCCCCCGACGTGTCCCTCGGACGCCTGATCAGCGACAACCAGTCGGCGTTCGCGACCCGGCCGTGGCTGTTCTGGTGGCCCGGGCTGTTCATCATCGTGCTGGCACTGTGCGTGAACTTCATCGGTGACGGCCTGCGAGACGCCTTCGACCCGCGCCAGCGCCGGTTCCGCCCCCGCAAGACGACGACGCCGGTCGCCTGATGGGGTTAGGTCAGGTGATGGGGCTAGAGCACCGCACCGAGCACGGTCAGGACCCCGAGCAGGCCCAGCACGGTCAGATGGGAGCGAAGCCAGGTCGTGACGACCGGGGTGGCCTCGGCCTGGCCGGTGGGCACCCGGCCCGCGGCGAGGAGCATGTTCCACCGCGTGCGCACGCGGCGGGCGGCATCGCCCGATTCGGTGCCGGCGAGTTCCCCGGGAAGCGTGCCGGTGTCGGCGGCGCGTCCCACGCCATCCGTGTCACTGTCGCGTTTTCGAGCGGCGCGCCCCAGCCGCTGCGCGGTGAGAGCCCCGGCGGCCGGCGCAACCCAGGCGGTGATGCGCTGATGCGGGGTGACGAGGGTGAGCGCGTACTTGGTGTCGACGTCGATGAGCGCTGCCCACGGCACCGTCACGGTCTTCGTGACGTTGCACAGTGCCACCGCGTCATCGCCCATCACCAGATACGGGCGCCACAACATCAGCCAGCCGGCGAACGCGAACAAGGCGATGGCCGGCGTGGACCGCAGCACCGCTTCGGCGCCGCCGGCCAGGGCGCTCAGGAACATCACCAAGCAGACCAGCCACACCGCCAGAGAGACCATCCGATTGAACCGCGATCGAATCAGCTCCGGTTCCGCCCCCACGTTTTGCATGAATCCATGATCGCAGGGAGAGTCCGTCATGACTGACGCCGCACCAACGGGTTCGCCCGTTCTGGAAATGATCCACGTCGGCGTGGACTTCGGGGTGGACCGGGATTGGGTTCCGGCCGCCCGGGACCTGACCTACTCCATTCGCCGCGGACAGATTCTCGCGGTCGTCGGGGAGTCCGGTTCCGGCAAGAGCGCCAGTTCCATGGCCATCCTGGACCTGTTGCCCCGCAACAGCCGGGTCACCGGGAGCATCAAACTGGACGGTCAGGAACTGCGGGGCCTGAGCTCGAGCCGAATGCGCCAGGTGCGCGGCCGGAAGATCGCCGCGATTTTTCAGGAGCCCATGACGGCGCTCAACCCGGTCTTCACGGTGGGCTTCCAGATTGTGGAAACCCTCCGGGTGCACACCGGCA
>JAWOHA010000133.1:0-5851 GCA_046496385.1 Cryobacterium sp.
CGCTGCGCGGAAAGCGCCTGACCTCCCTGGACCTGGACTCGATGGTGGCAGGGGAGAAGTACCGCGGCGAGTTCGAGGAGCGGCTCAAGGCCGTGCTCAAGGAGATCAACGACGCCGACGGGCAGATCATCACCTTCGTCGACGAGGTGCACACCCTGATGGGCGCCGGCGGCGGTGAAGGCTCCGTCGCGGCCGCAAACATGCTCAAACCCATGCTCGCCCGCGGCGAACTGCGCCTGATCGGGGCGACCACCCTCAACGAATACCGCGAATACATTGAAAAGGATGCCGCCCTCGAGCGCCGTTTTCAGCCGGTGCACGTGGGCGAACCCTCCGTGGAAGACACCGTGGCGATTCTGCGCGGGCTCAAGGAACGTTACGAGGCGCACCACAAGGTCACCATCGCCGACGCGGCCCTCGTGGCCGCGGCCTCGCTCTCCAACCGCTACATCACCGCCCGGCAGCTGCCCGACAAGGCCATCGACCTCATCGACGAGGCCGCGAGTCGGCTCCGCATGGAGATCGACTCCTCGCCGGTGGCCATCGACGAGCTGCGGCGCGGAGTCGACCGGCTCAAGCTCGAAGAGCTTGCCCTGAAACGGGAAAAGGATGACGCGTCCAAGGCCCGGCTGACGCGTCTGCGCGCCGACCTGGCCGAACGGGAGGTCACGCTCGCGGCGCTGCAGGAACGCTGGGCCCGCGAGCGGGCCTCGCTCAACCGGGTCGGCGACCTCAAGGAACGGCTCGATGCGGCTCGTAGCGGCGCCGACCGCGCCCAACGGGAGGGTAATCTCGAGAAAGCCTCCCGGTTGCTCTACGGGGACATCCCCATCATGGAGCGGGAACTCGCCACGGCCGAGCGGGAGGAATCCGACGGCCCCCGCATGGTGAACGAACAGGTCGCCGCCGAAGACATTGCCGCGGTGGTGGCGGCCTGGACCGGAATCCCGGTGGGCCGGCTGCTGCAGGGCGAGACCGAGAAGCTGCTCAACCTTGAAGGTGAGCTCGCGCACCGGCTGATCGGGCAGAAGCCGGCCGTGCGCGCGGTCGCCGACGCCGTGCGCCGTTCGCGGGCCGGCATCTCGGATCCCGACCGGCCGACGGGGTCGTTCCTGTTTCTCGGGCCGACCGGCGTGGGCAAGACCGAACTCGCCAAGGCGCTCGCCGAGTTTCTCTTCGACGACGAAAAAGCCATGATCCGCATCGACATGAGTGAGTACGGCGAGAAATTCTCCGTCTCCCGCCTCGTGGGCGCCCCGCCCGGGTATGTCGGTTACGAACAGGGCGGACAGCTCACCGAGGCGGTGCGCCGCCGACCGTACTCCGTGGTGCTTTTCGACGAGATCGAGAAGGCACACTCGGAGATCTTCGACGTGCTGCTGCAGGTGCTCGACGACGGTCGTCTCACCGACGGCCAGGGCCGCACGGTGGACTTTCGCAACACCATTCTGGTGCTCACCTCCAACCTCGGCTCGCAGTACCTCGTGGACCCGACCCTGTCGGCGCAGCACAAGGAAGAGGCGGTGCAGCTCATGGTGCGGCAGTCCTTCAAACCGGAGTTCGTCAACCGGCTCGACGACATCGTGGTGTTCTCCGCGTTGTCCACCGACGACCTCGGCCAGATCGTGGAGCTCTACGTCGATCGGCTGCAGCGCCGCCTCAGTGAGCGGCGCCTCGAGCTGGCGGTGACCCCGGATGCCCGCAGCTGGCTCGCCGAGCGCGGCTACGACCCGATCTACGGGGCCCGCCCGCTGCGCCGCCTGATGCAGCGGGAGATCGACGACCGGCTGGCACGCGAACTGCTCGGCGGCGGCATCCGTGACGGCGAGGTGGTGCGGGTCGATCTCGCGCAAGGCGGGGAATCCCTCGCCGTGTCGGCCGCCGCCGCCCCCGCCGAGCGGCTGCCCGACGAGGACCTGCTCTAGACCCCGCCCCGCTGCTCGAGTTGCTCCGCTGATCGAGGCGCGAGCCGCCCCGCTGATCGAGGCGACCGAGGCGCGACCCACCCCGCTGATCGAGGCGCGAGGTACGAGCGATCGAGATCTCGTGAGTCGACCTTCATGCTTGTGGTGGGTCTGCAGGGTGTCTTGCGTGGTCTCGATCCTCGCAGGCTCGGCCTCGACCGGCGAGTTTGTCGCGGAGTGCGAGCCGCCCCGCTGATCGAGATCTCGTGCGTCGGTCGTCATGCTCGTGGCGAGGCTGAGGCTCGCCCTGCGTGGCCGATCACCCCTCCGGGGCAGCACACAGGTTCTGCGCGTTAGCGTTGATTTATGCGAGCAACTGTGATTTATGGTGAACGAGATGTCCGAATCGACGAGGTTGCCGACCCCGTTCTGTCGACCGGCGGAGACGCCATTGTGCGCGTCGTCGCGGCCTGTGTCTGCGGCTCCGACCTGTGGCCCTACCGCGGTGTCACCGAGACGACCGAGCCGCACCGCATCGGCCACGAGTTCGTGGGAATCGTCGAGGCGATCGGTTCCGAGGTCAGCACCGTGCAGGTCGGCGACTTCGTGATCGCCCCGTTCTACGACTGTGACAACACCTGCGCGAACTGCCGCAACGGGGTGAGCACGTCGTGCCTCAACGGCGGCTGGTGGGGCGCCGACGACCGTCTCGGCGGCTTCGCCGACGGCGCTCAGGGCGAACGTGTGCGGGTTCCGCACGCCGACGGCTCGCTCGTGGCCACCCCGTCCATGCCCGATGACGCCCAGATTCCCGGGCTGCTGACCCTCGCCGACGTGATGGGCACCGGGCACCACGCCGCGCTCTCCGCCGGGGTCACCACGGGCAGCACCGTCGTCGTGGTCGGCGACGGGGCCGTGGGCCTCTGCGCGATCATCGCCGCCAAGCGCCTCGGCGCCAGCCGCATCGTGGCCATGTCGCGCCACGCCGACCGCCAGGCCGTGGCCCGCGAATTCGGCGCCACCGACATTGTTGAGCTGCGCGGCGACGAGGGCGTCGCCGCCGTCAAGGCCCTCTTCGACGGCATCGGCGCGGACTGCGTGCTTGAGTGCGTCGGCACCCAGGAATCCATGGACCAGGCCATTCGCTCGGCCCGTCCAGGCGGCACGGTCGGCTACGTCGGCGTGCCCAACGGCGGCGCCGAGCTGCCCATCCGCACCCTGTTCGGAAACAACGTGGGCGTGAACGGCGGCGTCGCCTCCGTGCGCGGCTATGTTGAGGAGCTGCTGCCCGAGGTGCTCTCGGGTGCGATCAACCCCGGCCGGGTCTTCGACCTGGAGCTTCCGCTCAGCGAGGTGGCCTTGGCCTACGCCGCCATGGACGAACGCCGCGCCATCAAGGTGCTGCTGCGCCCGTAACCCGACTGCGTCCCGGTATTCTCGGCAGGTAACGGGCGCCACCGATTGGAGACCACATGAACCAGCCGTATCTCTGGGGAGGCCTGCTCGCCTTCGCGATCGTGGTGGGAATCGTGCGGTTTCTGGTGGGGCGGCCGTTCTGGCCGCATCGTGCCGTGCCGATCGGACCGGTGGCGCGCACCGTCGCCGTGCTGAGCGCTCTCGCGCTGGTGTTTCACTGCGCGGCGATGTTCTTCACCCCGTGGGTGACCGCGGTCGGGTTTCTCGAACCGCTGGCCCGGTCGGTGAACGCCATGGGCGTGGCCAGCCAGGTCGCGTACTGGGTTCCGGCCGCACTGTTGCTGGGCGCCTGGGCGCGGGTTTGGTGGCCGGGCCTGTTGGCCCTGGCTCTCACCCTCGCCGGGGTGGGTATCACCATGTACTGGTCGTACCCGTTGGTCACGCACCTGTGGTGGCTGGGCGCGGTCATCGTGACCGGGGTATTCGTCTCCAGCGCCCTGGTGGGCGGCGCGCCCCGCCGCCGGTCCCCGGGCGCATCCGGCGGGGGACGAACGCGCTAGTCGTTGGCCAGCAGCAGCTCGGTGAGCGGCTTGCGCACCCGCGGGGCGATCTCCCGCTCACGCAGCTCGGGGGTCAGGTCGTCGAGGTCGCCGAGCACGCCGAGTGCGGTCACGCTGACCACGCTCTGATCGGCGTCGAGGCCGAAGGCCGCGGCGATGGCGGCGCCGTCGAAGCCGCCGAGCTGGTGCGTGTGCAGGCCCTCATGCTGGGCCTGAACGCTCAGGTGCGCCACGGCCTGGCCCAGGTCATAGCGAGCCCACGGGTTCTCCTTGGGCTCCACGCCGACTTGCCCGGGCACGTTCAGCTGGGTCACATTGGCGATCAACACGGATGCCGTGTCGGCCCATTCCCGGTTGAACCCCATCAGCGCCTCGGCGATCAGGGCGAAGTTGGCGCTGCCGCGGCGAGCCACGATGAACCGGGCCGGCTGCATGTTGCTGGCCGACGGCGCCCAGCGGGCCGCTTCGAGCACGGTCGTGAGGGTGTCCTCGTCGATCACGGCGGTGGCGCTGTAGCCGCGCGGGCTCCACCGCTCGGCGAGCGGGGAGAGCAGCGGGGCGTCCGTCACGGCGTTGCGGCTGGTGTTCGGTGTGGTGAGGTTCATGGTCATCCTTTGGTTGAAACGCAGGGGCGGGACAACGCTGACCCATGGGATCCAACCGTACGGCCGGTCGAGGTATTCCGCTCAGTTGCCCTGCAGGCGGTTGCGCACCTCGCGGCGCAGCACCTTGCCGATCAGCGAGCGGGGCAGCTCGTCGACCTCGACGATGCGCTTGGGAATTTTGTACGCCGACAGCCGGGTGCGGCAGTGGTCGCGCAGCATGTCCACGTCGAGTTTGGCCCCCGCGGCCATGACCACAACGGCCACGACGTCTTCGCCGCCGGTTTCGCGCGGCAGCCCCACGGCGGCGGCGTCGGCCACATCGGGATGGTTGATCAGGGCTTCCTCGACCTCACTCGGGGAGACGTTGAAGCCGCCGGTGACGATGAGTTCCTTGATGCGGTCCACGATGGTGATGAAGCCGTCTTCGCTGACCCGGGCGATGTCGCCGGTGCGCAGCCAGCCGCCGGGCAGCAGGGCTTCCGCGCTCGCGCTGGGACGGTCCCAGTAGCCGGAGAAGACCTGCGGGCCGCGCAGCAGCAGTTCGCCCTCGTCGTTGAAACCGAGCTCCACAGACGGATCCGCCGGGTCGACGATGCGGATGTCGGTGCTCGGGAACGGCACTCCCACGGTGCCGGGGCGGCGGCTCGGGCCGATCGGATTGCCCGCGGCGATCGGCGAGGCCTCGGTCATGCCGTAGCCCTCCACGAGCAGGCCGCCGGTGGCGTCTTCCCAGCGGGACACGATCGACACCGGCAGGTTCATCGCGCCTGAGATGGCGAACCGCACCCCCTCGAGGCTGGCCCGGCGTGTGGCGGCGGCCGTGACGAGGCGGTCGTAGATGGGCGGCACGGCCGGCAGGAACGTGGGCGGCGCGTGCTTGGCCGCGTCGAGCACGAGGTCTTCGTCGAACTTCGGGAACAAGACCAGCCGGGCGCCGATGCTCATCGCGAAGGTGAGGCACAGGGTGAGGCCGTAGGCGTGGAACATCGGCAGCACCGCGTAGACGGTCTCCCCGCCGGGGCGCAGTCCCACGACCCAGGCGGTGCCCTGTTCGGCGTTGGCGCGCAGGTTCAGGTGCGTGAGGATGGCGCCCTTCGGGGCGCCCGTCGTGCCGCTGGTGTACTGCAGCACCGCGGTGTCGCTGAGAATCGGTCGCGGGGCGATCCGCTTCGCCGAGCGGGCCGAATTTGACTGCGAGCAGGCTCAACAGCAAGGTGGCTTGGCCTTCCTGGCGGCCTTGCTGGCGGCCTTCCCGGCGGCCTTCCTGGCGGCCTTCCTGGCGGCCAAGGCGGTCGATACTGGTGATGTAGGGCATGTCTGTTTGGTCCTCTAAAGCGATCAGGTCGCGGCTTAATTCACGCTTCAC
>JAWOHA010000135.1:0-5835 GCA_046496385.1 Cryobacterium sp.
CCAGCTCTGGCTCCGAATGCCACGATTCGCGGTCCAGACAGGTGGCTCCGACCCGCGCCACACGTGGCTCCCCTGAGGCGAATATTCATCGTACGGCGCGCATCGCGCGAGACAGCACTGCACACCGCGCACGCCGGAGGGGTATCGGGCGCGGGTCGGGCGCCGGGCGAGCGCCGGGCGGGGGGCGCCGGGCGGGCACCGGGCGAGCACCGGGCGCCGATCCCCTGCCCGATTCCGCACTGTGATCACCCCTCCGCTCGGGTGGTGCTCAAACACCCACCGAGGAGCGCGGACAGGAAAGGCGCCGCCGCCTGCGTTGTCCTTGCGCGGCGAAGCGACCGAGACCACGGCGCCCACACCGCAGCCTTCGGTTCACCCGTCACCTCTCCCGGTGGTCACTGCGACGCCTGTATCCCTGGCCGCGCCGCTCTGCCTGCTCCGCCCGATCCCGGCCGCATGTTTCACGTGAAACGTCAGCGCGACCGGGCCGCCAGCGGGCCGCTGGCGGGCCCGATCGCTACCTGGCGCCGAAGCCTGGCTCGCCCAAAACGCCCAAAATGCGATTCAAATCGCCGATAGTCGCGAAATCTACGGTGATTTGGCCTTTTCGTGCGCCCAGATTGATTTTGACCCGGGTGTCCAGACGGTCTCCCAGCTGTTCCGCAACCTCATTGAGGTGAGCCTGGCGGCGACCGGTCTCGACTTTCGGCTTGTCCCCGGCCGTGCCGACCGCGACCACGGCGGCCGCCGCCGACTCTGCGGCGCGCACCGAGAGGTCTTCGTTGACGATCTTGTCCGCCAGGGACAGCATGCGTTCCGGGTCGATGACCGACAGGATCGCTCGGGCGTGCCCGGCCGACAAGATTCCCGCGGCAACGCGCACCTGCACGGCCTCAGGCAGCTTGAGCAACCGCAGCGTATTGGTGATCTGCGGTCGCGAGCGACCGATCCGGGTCGCCAGCTCGTCCTGGGTGATGCCGAAGTCGGCCAGCAACTGCTGGTACGCCGACGCTTCTTCGAGCGGGTTCAACTGAGCGCGGTGCAGGTTTTCCAGCAATGCATCGCGCAGCATGTCGACATCGGCCGTGTCCCGGACGACGGCCGGGATCACGCTCAGGCCCGCTTCGAGGGTGGCGCGCAGGCGCCGCTCCCCCATGACGAGCTCGTACTTGCCGGTCAGCTGCGCGTGCGGCCGCACCACGATCGGCTGCAGAACGCCGACCTCGAGAATGCTGTGCACCAGCTCAGCGAGGTCGGTCTCATCGAAGTTGGTGCGCGGCTGCACCGCGTTGGGCACGATGTCGCGCGGGTCCAGGTGGGCGAGCCGTGCGCCGGGAATGGCGAGCAGCTCCACGGCAGGCTCCTCCTCGACCTCCGGGGCGGGAACCGAACGTGGAAAGAACACATCCACCGGGCGCGCCGCCTTGGCGTCTGCGGGAGTCGCCGAGGGCGTCGATGGCGTTGATCGGGGGAAGTACACGTCGACGGGGCGCGCAGCGCGCACATCATCCTGCGCCGGAATCAGTGCGCCGATACCGCGGCCGAGGCCCGTCCGTTTCGCCATGGTTACACGTTTCCTGTCTGAGGTGCGCCCCGACGGGCGATTTCGGCCGCTGCTTCGAGGTAGGAGAGCGATCCTGCTGAGTTCAAATCGTAACTCACGACACTCTGTCCGTAACTCGGCGCCTCAGAAACGCGTACAGAACGCGGAATCAGTGTTTTCAGCACCTGTTCGGGGAAGTGTTCCCGCACATCCTGGGCGACCTGGTTGGCCAGATTGGTGCGGCCGTCGTACATGGTCAGCAGAATCGTCGACACGGTCAGGTCGGGATTCAGGTGCTTTTCGATGAGCTCGATGTTCTTCAGCAGCTGACTGAGCCCTTCAAGCGCGTAGTACTCGCACTGAATCGGGATCAGAACCTCGCGAGCAGCGACGAACGCGTTGATGGTGAGCAGTCCCAACGAGGGGGGGCAGTCAATGAAGACATAATCGTAGGGCGCGGTCATTTCCTTGAGGTGCAGGTCCAGGGCGCGGCGCAGGCGCTGCTCCCGGGCGACCATGGACACCAGTTCAATTTCAGCGCCGGCGAGGTGGATCGTGGCCGGAACGCAGAACAGCTCCCCGGGCTCGGGGCTGCGTTGCACCACGTCGCTCAGTGGAACGTCTCCGACGATCACGTCGTAGACGCTTGTCACCTCGGAGTGGTGTTCCACGCCGAGCGCCGTGGAGGCGTTCCCCTGCGGATCCAGGTCGATCACCAGAACCTTGGCGGCTTGACGGGCCAGGGCGGCGGCGAGGTTGACCGCCGTGGTCGTCTTGCCGACGCCGCCCTTCTGGTTGGAAATGGTCAGAACCCGGGTCTTCTCGGGTTTCGGCAGCTCGTTCGAGGCGATGACCTGGCGGCGGCGGGTGAGTTCGGCAATTTCCCGGGCGAGTGGCGTCGTGGCGTCGAATCCCGAGTTGGTGTCGTTGACGTGCTGGTCTGCACCAGGATGTTTCACGTGAAACCTTTACGTTTGACGAATGATGGATGACCCAAAGTGAAAGCCCGGGGGCTAATCCACTGTAGCCCTAATGACCCGGGTGACCTCGCTCAGCACGCCGTGGCCCAGAGTCACGACTTCGACGTCACTGAGGTGGTATTTGCGCACCGCCTTGGCGGCCGCTTCAATCTCGCTTTCGGCGCCGTTGCCCTTCATGAGCACGAGCTCACCCCCCGGTCGCAGCAGTGGCGCCGTCAGGGGGATCAGGGTGCGAAAGGCACTGACGGCGCGGGCCGTGACCTGATCAAAGGCCTGCACGGGCCGAACGTCCTCGGCGCGGGCGCGCATGACGGTCACGTTGACCAGCCCCAGCTCCGCCACTTGGCTGAGCAGCCAGTCGACACGACGCTCCATCGGCTCGATCAGAACAAAAGAGACATCGGGCCGCACGATGGCGAGCACCAGTCCGGGCAGGCCGGCGCCGGAGCCGACATCGCCCACCACGCCCGGGCGCAGCAGCGGTGCCACGACGGCGCAGTTGAGAATATGACGCGTCCACAGCCGCGGAACCTCGAGTGGTCCAATGAGGCCGAGTATTTCGCCCTGATCAGCTAATTCATGTGTAAAGGCACGAAGTTGTTCGTGGCTGTCCCCCGCCAGTAGAGCGGTGTACTCGGGCTCGCGTTCCAATTCCAGACGTGCGCTCACGACGTGCCCTGAACCTAGAGGGCCGAGATGACGGTGTGGCGGTCGCGGCCCTCGCCCTGCGACTCCGAGGCGAATCCCCGCGCGGATGCGAAATCGTGCACCAGTTTGCGCTCATACGACGACAGCGGCGGCAACGCCGCCTCGGTTGCGCCGCCCTCGATGCGTTCGATAGCGCGACCGACCAGTTCGGCGAGCTCGGCCTCCCGAGCCTCGCGTGAGCCCCCGATGTCGAGGATCAGCCGGGAGAACGAGCCGGTCTTGTTCTGCACGGCGAGCCGGGTGAGTTCCTGAAGCGCCGTCACGGTGTCGGGCTTGGACAATACCCGCAGGTTGGTGCCCTCCGCCGCGTTCACGGACAGGTAGGCACGACCGTTGCGGGCATCGATGTCGATGTCACCGTCCAGGTCGCAGATATCGAGGAACTCCTCGATATAGTCCGCCGCGATGTCCCCCTCCTGCTCCAACTGGTCCTCGGTCAGAGGCGCGAGCTCGGTGTGGGGATCCCGAGTTCGAGCAGTACCGCCCGCATCGGCCGGGAGCAGCGCCACGAGAGGCGCTGCCGGCTTGGCGACCTGTCCCGCAGCATCCGTCGCCACCCGAGGCTCCGGGGAGCTCTCGGGCACGCTGAGCGGCTCATCGGCGTTGACGGGCTCGAACGAATTCTCAGGCACAGGGTCTGCTTTCTTGTTCTCTCGGGCTACTTCTTGGGTCCGGATTGCTTCTTGGAGCGCGACTTGTTGATCGGCTGAGGGCGCTGCACGGGCTTCTTGGGCTCATCCAGTGCGATGATCTCACCATCCGCGGCGAGCAGCTTGCCCTTGCGCGCCAGGCGCTCTTCCCGGGCCTTGGCCGCTTCACTCCCCGGCGTGGGCATGTTCCGAATGACCAGGAACTGCTGAACCATGGTCCAGATATTCGACGTGAGCCAGTAGAAGATGACCCCGAGCGGGAACGCGACACCAGAGAAAGCGAAGACCAGCGGCAGCAGGTACAGCATGATGCGCTGCTGCTTGAACATGGGGCTCGCCTTGGTTTCCGGCGACATGTTCTTGGACACAATCTGCAGCTGCGTGATGAACTGCGACGCGGTCATCAACACGACCATCACGGCGGCGATGATCATGACCGAGAGGTTGAAGTCCTGTCCGGCCAGCATGGGGCCCCACTGTGAGGCGAACGAGTCGTGCAGCGGCGCTCCCCCGAAGAGGGTGGCATTCCCGAAACTGTTGGCCAGAGAGTCGTTCAACGGGCCGACCCCGGCCTGGGCACGCTGTGCGTCGTTGAGCACCGAGAACAGGGCAAAGAAAATGGGCATCTGCAGCAGCAGGGGCAGGCACGACGCCAACGGGTTGGTGCCGGTGCGCTTGTACAGTGCCATCGTCTCGCGCGACATGGCCTCGCGAGAGAATTGGTCCTTCTTGCCCTTGTACTTGTCCTGGATCTTCTTGAGTTGCGGGGCCACTTCCAGCATTTTGCGCTGGCTCTTGATTTGACGCACGAAGATGGGGATCAGTGCCGCACGCACCACGATGACGAGGCCGACGATCGACAGCACCCACGTGATGCCGTCGTTGTATCCCATTCCGAAGGTAGAGAAGAGTGAGTGGAACGCGACGAGCAGAAGCTCGACGACCCACTTCAGGGGCCAGAGAATCGTGCCTATAAAATCCATACTTCGGGTCAGCCCTTTCGGTGACTTCGTGTGACGACAAATCCGAACTTCGTCACGGTGTAGCGACGAGTGCGCTTGAGGGGAACGTCATCGATTCCGCCTTCGGCCCACGGATGACACCGAGCCAGCCGACGAGTCGCCAGGGCGGATCCGACGACGACGCCATGTTCCTGAACTGCTCCGAGTGCATAAGCCGAACAAGATGGATAATACCTGCATACGTCGCCATACAGCGGGGAGATCACTGCGCGGTAGATGCGAAGCAGCACCACAACGATGTTGCGCGGCGCCAGCCACAGGGTCTGGGCGAGAGTCGTCATCGGCCGCGCTGACCCTTGACCATGGCTGCGGTGATGCCACGAGCGATTTCGGCAGCCAGATCTGACCACGGCGCGATCCGGCTCGACGGAAGGGCGCGAAAAACAATGTCGGTGCCCGGCGGCACAGTGGGCAGCAGGGCGAAGCTGGCCGCTTTCAGGCGCCGACGTACCCGGTTGCGCTGCACGGCGTTGCCGACGTTCTTGGCAACGATGAAGCCAAAACGCACCGGGGTGTCTGTGCTGCCGATGCGCAGGTACGTCACCGTGTGCGGGCCGACGACCCGCACACCTCGCCGAACGACTGACTGATAGTCGCTGCCGATTCTGATGCGATTGACCTGCGCGAGCACCGGAGTGCTTACGCGGAGAGTTCGGTGCGACCCTTGCGACGACGGGCACCCAGGATGGCGCGACCCGCACGGGTGCGCATGCGCAGGCGGAAGCCGTGCACCTTGGCGCGACGACGGTTGTTCGGCTGGAACGTTCTCTTGCTCATGATTTCTCCACTGTTGTCTCCGCTGGCCGATACAGCGGCCGGGAAAGAATTGGTTGGCCCAAGGACAGGGTCAACTAAATAAAACTACGGCCTCCGCGTGGTCTGGTCAAACTGATCGCAACAAATACCCCACCCCGGCAAGCCTCGGCGGCAGG
>JAWOHA010000159.1:0-16295 GCA_046496385.1 Cryobacterium sp.
GGTCGGCTCGAGCGAGCTGTTCCACGGCCAGGCAGAGACTGAAGTAGTCACCGTCCTGGCCGCCGTACTCGGAGGGGAAGGGCAACCCGAACAGGCCCATCTCCCCCATCTGGGCGATGATGCCGTAGGGCAGGCTGCGCCGCGTGTCGTACTCGTACGCCGCCGGGGCCACGACCCGGTCGGCGAAGTCGCGCACACGGGCGACGATCTGCTGCTGCAGGGCGGTGAGGTCGTACGTCATGCCGGGTCTCCTTCGACGGAAGCTGCGCGGGTTTCGGGGTCGTGCGGGCCTGAAGAGTCTTCGGGGGGTGCGGCGTCCACGGCGATGCTCGCCACCACCTGGTCGAGGCTCACGAGCGCACCGGCCGCCACGTTCAGGCGCACGGTGCCGGCGGCGGCGGCCCGCAGCCGGTGCTCCATTTTCATGGCTTCCACGGTGATCAGCAGGTCGCCCACCGCCACGCGGTCGCCGTCGGCCACGTGCACGGCCACGACCGTTCCGGGCATCGGTGACCGTACCTCGGGGCGGGCCTGGCCGGGCGGGTGATCGCGGCGGGCGAGTTGTTCGGCCAGCTGCCGGGCCCGGCTGAGCAGCACAATGCGGGTGCTGAAGCCGCCGGCGCCCAGAAACACGGTGGTCTCGCCGGCGACGTCGCCGATCACGAGCTGCAGCACCCGGGTGAGGCCATCGACCTGCACGCTGACGGTGTTCGCCGGCGTCGGCAGCACCAGCAGGCTCGCGGGCATGGCCCGGTCGGTTCCCACGACGACCCGAGCGTCGCCGGCCTGCCCCGACACCCGCACCTCGACCGGGTCTGCCGCGCCGGCAGAGAACCGGTAACGCACCGGCCGGTGCTCCCCCAGCCGCCAGCCGCTCGGCCGGTTCCACAGCGAGCCGGTGTCGCCGATGGTGTGCTCCCGCGCGTGCAGCGCCAGCGCGGCGGCGGCGAGCAGGTGGGCATCCGTCTGCTGAAAGCCCAGCCCGGGCAGACTGCGCTCGATGAGCCCGGTGTCCAGCCGGCCGGCGCGCACGTCCGGGTCGGCCAGCAGCAGACGCAGGTATTCGATGTTGTGCGGCACGCCGAGCAGCACGGTCGCAGCGAGCGCCGCGTCGAGCCGGGCGAGCGCCTCGGGGCGGGTCGCGCCCCACGCGATGACCTTGGCGAGCATGGGGTCGTAGTGGGTGCCCACGACGAGGCCGTCGACGAGGGCGCTGTCCACCCGGATGCCCGCCCCGCCCGGCTGTGCGAGCGCCCGCACGGTGCCCTCGCCGGGGAGAAAACCCCGGCCCGGGGTTTCGGCGTACACGCGCGCCTCAATGGCGTGGCCGGTCAGCAGAACGTCGGACTGATCGAGCGTGAGGTGCTCTCCCGCGGCCACCCGCAGCTGCCACTGCACCAGGTCCACCCCGGTGACCATCTCGGTGACGGGGTGTTCCACCTGCAGTCGGGTGTTCATCTCCATGAAGAAGAACTCGTCGGGGGCGGCGTCGGAGACCAGGAACTCCACCGTGCCGGCGCCGCTGTACGCCACACTGCGAGCGGCGGCGCACGCCGCCGCGCCGATGCGGGCTCGGGTCGCCGGGGTCAGCAGCGGCGACGGCGCCTCTTCGATCACTTTCTGGTGGCGGCGCTGCAGGGAGCATTCCCGCTCCCCCAGATGAATGACGTGCCCATGGTTGTCGGCGAGAATCTGCACCTCGATGTGCCGCGGCGTGTCGACGAGGCGTTCCAGCAGCAGGGCGTCATCGCCGAACGCGCTCGCCGCCACGCGACGTGCGGTGGCCAGCGCGGCCGGCAGCTCGGTGGCCCGCTCGACGACCTGCATTCCCTTGCCGCCGCCACCGGCGGACGGTTTGATCAGCAGCGGGTAGCCCACCCCCACGGCCGCCGTGATCAGGTCGGCGTCGCTCAAGCCGGGCCGGCACACTCCGGGAATGACCGGCACCCCGTAACCGGCGACATGGTTCTTGGCCCGGATCTTGTCGCCCATGACCGTGAGCGCGTGCACGCTGGGCCCGATGAAGACCAGCCCCGCGGCGGCGCAGGCGGCGGCGAAGTCCGGGTTCTCACTGAGGAATCCGTAGCCGGGGTGCACGGCGTCGGCGCCGGTTCGGGCGGCGGCGGCCAGTATCGCCGTGGTGTTGAGGTAGCTCAGCGCCGGGGCGGCCGGTCCGAGCCGCACCGCGACATCGGCCAGCTGCACGTGGGCGGAGTTTCGGTCGGCATCGCTGTACACCGCGACCGAGCGCAGGCCGCGCTCACGCAGGGTGCGCAGAATGCGGCAGGCGATCTCGCCGCGGTTGGCCACGAGCACGCTGCGAAAACCTGCGGGCACGGCGGGTCGGGTCATGGCGCTCACATTCGAAAGAGACCGAAACCGGTCGGGGGTAGCGGGGTGGCGGCGACCACTCCCAGAGCCAGGCCGAGCACGGTGCGGGTGTCGAGCGGGTCGATGACGCCGTCGTCCCACAGCCTCGCGGTGGAGTAGTACGGGCTGCCCTGTTCGTCGTACTGGGCCACGATCGGGGCACGAAAGGCCGCCTCGGCCTCGGCCGGCCAGACGGCGCCGCGGGCGTCGAGTCGTTCGCGTTTCACGGTGGCCAGAACGGAGGCCGCCTGCGGCCCACCCATCACCGAGACCCGGCTGCCCGGCCACATCCACAGGAACCGGGGCGAGTAGGCCCGGCCGCACATGGAGTAGTTACCGGCGCCGAACGACCCACCGATCACGACCGTGAGTTTGGGTACTCGGGCACAGGCGACGGCGGTGACCATCTTGGCCCCGTGTTTGGCGATGCCGCCGGCTTCGGCGTCGCGGCCCACCATGAAACCGGAGATGTTCTGCAGGAACACCAGGGCAATGCCGCGCTGGTCGCAGAGCTGCACGAAGTGGGCGCCCTTGAGCGCGGATTCGCTGAACAGAATGCCGTTGTTCGCCACGATCCCCACGGGGTGGCCGTGCAGGCGGGCGAACCCGGTGACGAGGGTGCGGCCGTACTCCTTCTTGAACTCGTGGAATTCGCTCGCGTCCACCAGCCGGGCGATCACCTCACGCACGTCGTACTGTCCCTGCACGTCGACCGGAACGGCACCGTAGAGTTCGTCTTCGGCAACCAGCGGCTCGCGCACCGGGAGCACGGTCCAGGCGGGACCGGCGGGTTCGGGCAGCGTGGACACGATGTCCCGCACGATCGACAGGGCATGCCGGTCGTCGTCGGCGAGGTGATCGGTGACCCCCGAGGTGCCGGCGTGCAGTTCGGCGCCGCCGAGGTCTTCGGCGCTGACGATTTCGCCGATCGCGGCTTTCACGAGAGGCGGCCCGCCCAGAAAAATGGTGCCCTGCCCGCGCACGATCACCGTCTCGTCGCTCATCGCCGGCACGTAGGCGCCGCCGGCGGTGCAGGAGCCGAGCACCGCGGCGATCTGCGGAATCTGCGCGGCACTCATCAACGCCTGGTTGTAGAAGATGCGCCCGAAATGGTCACGGTCGGGAAAGACCTCGTCTTGCATCGGCAGGAAGGCTCCGCCGGAATCGACGAGGTAGACGCACGGAAGAGAGTTCTCCCGGGCGATTTCCTGTGCTCGCAGGTGCTTCTTCACCGTGAGCGGGTAGTAGGTTCCGCCGGTGACGGTGGCATCGTTACAGATCACCAGCACGAGCCGGCCGTGCACCCGGCCGATGCCGGTGATCAGGCCCGCACCCGGCACATCGGCGGCGTACACACCCGTCGCCGCCAGCGGAGAGAGCTCGAGGAACGGGCTGCCCTCGTCGAGCAGCACGTCGATGCGTTCCCGGGGCAGGAGTTTGCCGCGGGCGAGGTGACGTCGCCGGGAGGCCTCAGGGCCGCCTCGGGCGGATACGTGCAGGCGTTCGCGCAGATCCGCGACGAGCGCGCGCTGCCCGGCGGCGTTGGCGACGAAGGCCGCGCTGTGGCAGTCCAGAAGACTCTCGAGCGTCTGCATCGACATTCCCCGTTCACGGCGCCGTGCGGCGGTAAGTTAGTGCTTGCTAACCCAAATTCAGGTTAGTCAGCGCTAACTGAAATGTCTAGGCCGCCGCACGACTCGACCGAAGGACCACGATGACGACTCTGCGCAGCAGCGCCAAGGCCAGCCGGCGTTCGGCGCTGCTCACCGCCGCGGCCCGGCTCTTCGCCCGGTCCGGGTTCAACGGCGTGTCGATCGAAGACCTCGGCTCGGCCGTGGGGGTGAGCGGCCCTGCCGTGTACCGGCATTTCAGCAGCAAGCCGGCCGTGCTGTCGGCCCTGCTGGTGGGGGTGAGCGAGAATCTGCAGGCCGGCGGTGAGCGTGTGATCGCCTCGGCCACGGATGCCCCGGCCGCGCTGGCCGCCCTGGTCGCGTTCCACGTGGACTTCGCCCTGACCCATCCCGATGTGATCCGGGTGCAGGACCGCGACCTGGACAGCCTTCCCGACACCGACCGTGCCCTCGTGCGGTCACTGCAGCGCAGCTATGTGGAGCTGTGGGTGCGGGTGCTCAGCCAGATCAACCCCCAGGTCGACACGGTGTTGCTGCGCATCCGCGCCCATGCCGTCTTCGGGCTGCTCAATTCCACCCCGCACAGCGCCGGCCTGGCCCGGGAACGCACCGGCGACGCAGCGGTGCCCCGGGCGCGGGTGCGCGCCCTGCTCGAGCAGATGGCGCTCGCCGCACTCACCCCGCGGTAGCAGAGGCCGTCGAGGCGCGAGCTGGCCAGCCATCGAGACCACCCAAGCCGACTCCCACACCCGGCTCCAGCCTTCAGAGCGCCCCAGCCGGCGGGTCCGGCTAATTGGGGGCGGTGCAGATGCAGAGTTCGTTGCCCTCGACGTCGGCGAGCACCCACCAGTCGGGGGCGTGCTCGTCGGTGAGCAGGGTGCCACCGGCCTCGAGCACGGCTTCGACGCGGGCTTCGGCGTTCTCGGTGGGCACGTACACGTCCAGGTGGATGCGGTTGCGGTCGGCCCGGGCGATCTCCATGTGCTGAAACCAGACCCGGGGGGCCACATCACGCGGGTCGATGAGCTCGATGCCGTCGGCGCCGATCGCCTCCTCATAGCCGAGGCCGACCCGCCAGAACGGCCGGATCGCATCCGCATCGCTGCAGTCGATCGCGATGTCGTAGCGGCTCGGGGCCACGTGCACGGCCTCGGCGCCGAGCACGTCGGCGAGTTCCTGAATGCGTGCGGCAAGCTGCAGATCACGGGCCGTCACCCCGCCGGAGTCATGCGAGCGCAGCCGGAAGGAGATACGCCCGTAACCCAGCCGCACCTCGGGGTGGTGGTCGAGCGACTCGGCGACGACGGCGACGCCGCCCAGAAAATCGACCGCACTGGCGAAGTCGGTCGTGGTGTACGCCGCATAGAGGGCGCCGTCGAGGTGCACGAACGCGCCCCCCTGCAGTCGCTTGCGGGTGTCGTGGGGGGCCAGGAGAACGCCGCTTCGAGTCATGCCCACACTGTGCTACGGGAATGACCGCCGGTCAAGTTGACCCGGCCGGCACTCCGAGGCGGGCCGCATCAGCGCCCCGGCAGCAGGGTGAGCACCTGCCCCGGCTCGGCCAGAATACGTCCGATGTCTGTCAGAAACCGGGAACCCTGCTCGCCGTCGACGAGGCGGTGGTCGAAGGACAGGCTCAGCGTCAGCACCGAACGCAGCATCACCTCACCGCGGTATTCCCAGGGCCGCCGACGGATGGCGCCCATCGCCAGGATGGCGGCCTCGCCGGGATTGAGGATGGGCGTTCCGGCATCGACGCCGAAGACGCCGATGTTGGTGACGGTGATGGTCCCCCCGCGCAGCGCCTGGGGCGTGGTGCTGCCGGCTTTGGCCGCCCTGGCGAGTTCGGCGAGCGCATCCGCGAGGTCGGCCAGGCTGAGCCTGTCGGCGTGGGCGATGACGGGAACCATGAGTCCGCGCGGGGTGGCCGCGGCGATGCCGAGGTTCACGCCGTGGAACTGCACGATCTCGCCCGCGGCGTCGTCCCAGCGGGTGTTGACGCTCGGGGTTCGGGCCACCGCCAGGCAGAGCGCCTGCGCCGTGACGGCGAGGATGCCGACCCGGTGCGCGCCCCCCGTGCGGCCCCGGGTGCGTTCCAGACTCTCCAGCAGGTCGAGGGTGGCGGTGACATCCACCGTGAGGAACTCCGTCACGTGTGGCGCGGTGAACGCGCTTCGCACCATGGCCGCCGCGGTGAGCTTGCGCAGGCTCTTGATCGGGGTTCGCGTTTCACGCAGCCCCGACCCGCCCGGCCCCTGCGGGTCGATGACGGCCTTCTGCTCGGATGCCGGCGCCGTGCCGGCGGCGACCCTGCGCACGTCTTCCCGGGTGATCAGCCCGGCCGGACCGGTACCGGCGACCTGACCGAGGTCGACGTGCAGCTCACGGGCCACCAGGCGCACCGGCGGGGTGGAACGCGGGCGCTCGCCGCGGGCCGGGGGCGCGGCCGGCGCCGGCTGCCGCAGAGACGCCGGCTCATGACCGGGTCGCGCCCGCCGTCGCGGCCGGCCGGCGCGTTCCGGTTCGGCGCCGTAACCGACCAGGTTCGCGGTGCGCGCCGGCGCAACGCCGGCCGGTTCGGCGACATCGAACGACACAACATCGAACGACACGATGGGTTCCCCCACCTGCACGACCACGCCCTCAGGCTGGTGCAGCGTGCGCACCACTCCTTCGTAAGGGCTGGGAAGCTCGACAACCGCCTTGGCCGTTTCCACGTCGGCGATGTGCTGGTTGAGCGTCACGGTGTCGCCCGGGGCGACATGCCAGGCCACGATCTGCGATTCGGTGAGGCCTTCCCCCAGATCGGGCAGAGCGAAAACGCGAATCACGCTCATCGCCCCAACACCTGGTCCACGCCCGCGAGGATCCGGTCCAGGTCGGGCAGATGGTGGCGTTCCAGCTTCGCCGCCGGATACGGAATGTCGAAGCCGGTGACCCGCACCGGGGCCGCCTCAAGGTAGTCGAAGCAGCGTTCGGTGATGCTGGCCACGATCTCGCCGCCGAGCCCGCCGGAACGCGCCGCCTCATGGGTGACCACGAGCCGGCCGGTCCGGCGCACGGAGGCCTCGACCGTGTCGTAGTCCACCGGCGACAGCGACCGCAGGTCGATCACCTCAACCGACACGCCCTCATCCAACGCGGCGAGCGCGGCATCGCGGGCGGTCCCCACCAGGGCGCCGTAGCTGACCAGGGTCACATCGGTGCCCGGGCTCACCACTACGGCGCGTTCCATCGACAAGCCCAGTTCCGGTGCCACCCGCCCCTTCACGTGGTACCGGCGCTTGGGTTCGAAGTACAGCACTGGATCGTCACACCTGATGGCCTGCCGCACCAGGCTGTACGCGTCCTGGGCGTCGGAGACGGCGATCACCCGCAGGCCCGACGCGTGGGCGAAGTAGGCCTCGGGTGATTCGGAGTGGTGCTCGGCCGCGCCGATCCCGCCGCCGAACGGCACCCGGATGGTGATGGGCATGCGCACGGCGCCCCGGGTGCGATAGTGCAGTTTGGCAACCTGATTCACGATCTGGTCGAAGCCCGGGAAGATGAAGCCGTCGAACTGGATCTCGCACACCGGACGGTACCCACGGTAGGCCAGGCCCACGGCGGCACCGATGATGGCGGACTCGGCCAGCGGCGTGTCGATGACCCGGTGCGGGCCGAACTGGGCGAGCAGGTCGGAGGTGACCCGGAACACCCCGCCGAGGGCGCCGATGTCCTCGCCGAGCAGCACCACCTTCGGGTCGTCGAGCAGGGCCTGGCGCAGCCCGGCGTTGATGGCCATGGCCATGGTGAGCGTGCTGGTCTCGGAGAGCCCGGTGACCGGGGCCGGGGCCGGGGCCGGGTCGGACGCACGGATCGGGGCATCGGGCATGCCGGGCATACCGGGCTGCACAATCGTCATCAGAGGTTCGCTTTCTGCGCGACCGGCGCATCGTCGAAACCGGCGAGGTAGCGGGCGTAGTCGTCGCGCTGGCGTTCGAGCGCGGTGTTCGGGGTGGCGTAGGCATGGTCGAAGACGCTCAGCGCCGGCGGGTCGGGCAGGGCGATGCAGCCGGCGCGCAGCTCGGCGGCGGCAGCGGCGGCACGGGTCGCCACCCGGGCCTCGTGCTCGGGGCTGAGGTGACCGAGGTGCTGGAGCAGCGCGCGCACCCGCGAAATCGGATCGCGGAGCCCCCACGCCGCCAGATCGGCCGGGTCGCGATACCGGGTCGGATCGTCAGCCGTGGTGTGCGGCCCCATGCGGTAGGTGACCGCTTCGATGAACGTGGGCCCGTCGCCATGCCGGGCGCGGTCCAGGGCGATGCGGGTCGCCGCCATGACCGCGAGCACATCGTTGCCGTCCACACGCAGGCTGGGAATGCCGAACCCGGGAGCCCGGTCGGCGATGTCGGCGCGGGCCTGCACCCCCACGGGCTCGGAGATGGCCCACTGGTTGTTCTGGCAGAAGAACACCACCGGAACCTGAAAGCTCGCGGCGAAGACCAACGCCTCGTTCACGTCGCCCTCGCTCGTGGCGCCGTCACCGAAATAGGTGACCGCCACGCTGTCGACGCCATCGAGGCGGGCCCCGAGTGCCCAACCGGTGGCGTGCAGGGTCTGCGCACCGATGATGATCGCCGGGGTCGCCATGCCGACGGATGCCGGATCCCAGCCTGACTGGGCGCCGCCCCGCCACACCCTCACGAGGTCGGTCAGGCCCACGCCGCGGCAGTATGCGACCCCGTTCTCGCGGTAGCTGGAGAACACGTAGTCGTCACGGCGCAACGCCCGGGCCGAGCCGATCTGCGCTGCCTCCTGGCCGAGCAGCGGCGGCCACAGGCCCAGCTCGCCCTGACGCTGCAGGGCGGTGGCTTCGGTGTCGACACGGCGCACCACCACCATGTCTTCGTAGAGGCCGGCCAGTGCCGCAGCGTCGATATCGGCTACCCAGGGGTCGAAGGCAGGGTGCGGCCGGCGCTCCCCGAGGGGAGAGAGCAGTTGCACGAAATCAGTGTCTGAAGCTGTCATGGAGCCGCCCTAGCGTCTTTGCTAACGGTCTGTGTGGTCGTGTTGCTGAGAGCTTAAGAGCGGACCACAGACGGCACAACCTCGGCAGAAAATGTTGAACATTGTGTCCTATTCAGGTCCCGTATGGCGTGTTAGATTTGCGCATCATGCACCACTTCGATCGCACCGACATCAACCTGCTGCGGGCCCTCTGCGCCGAGCCCCGCAGCACTGTGGTCGCCCTCGCGCAGCGGCTCACGCTGTCACGCAACACGGTGCAGGCCCGGCTGTCCCGGCTGGAGCAAACCCAGACGTTCCTGTCCTTTGACCGCCGCATCAACCCGGCCGCCCTGGGTTACCCTCTGACCGCGTTCATCGAGGTGCACCTGCAGCAGAAACGACTGTCTCAGATCGTGCGGGAGCTCGGGCAGATTCCGGAAATCGTGCAGGCCCACGGCATGAGCGGGCCCGCCGATCTGCTCGTGCACGTGGTCTGTCGCGACGCCGACGACCTCTTTCGCATCGACGGTTCCATTCTGGCCTGTGAGGGTGTGGACCGCACCGAGACTTCGCTCGCCATGGGCGAACTCATTCCGTTTCGGCTCACCCCCCTGCTCGACCGCGCCTCCGCCCTCCCCCGCGACACGCACTGACCTGAGCCGGTCTGAACGGCTCCATGCCGATCCGGCGCGGAATCTATTTGCTAAATTCTTCATATAGAGATATAAAGAAGTAATGGGAAGTCTTTAAATGAGTGTCCTGAGGCTGGCCACTCTGATCCGCCGAAGCCACCACATCGCAGAACCCGCCCCCGAGAAACCCGCCCGCTTTCCCGGGTCCGAGGTGCTCGGCGGCAGCGCGCAGGTGCGGTTCATCAATGCGGGCGGCTGCAACGACTGCGCCCTCGAAGTCACCGCGGCCTTCGGGCCGGTCTACGACGTGGAACGCTACGGCGCCCGGCTGGTCCCCTCCCCTCGTCACGCCGATGTGCTGCTGATCACCGGGTCGGTGAGCCGCAACATGGCCGAGCCGTTGCGCCGCACCCTCGACGCCACCCCCACGCCCCGCTTCGTCATCGCTGTGGGCGACTGCGCCATGGGCGGCGGAGCGGCCGCCGGTGGCTACGGCATCGCCGGGCCCCTCGTTGATTTCGTGCAGATTGACATCCAGGTGCCCGGCAGCCCGCCGGAACCGGCGGCGATCGTGGCGGCCCTGCGACAGCTGACCGGCCGATGACCGGCATCGAAGCGGGCCTCGGCCTGCAGCTGCTGCTCGCCGCCCTCGCCGTGATCGCCGCCCTGACCGTGCCGTCGACGCGACGCAGCCACACCGTGGGCCTGCTCAGCGCCGCGCTCGCGGCCACCGGGCTGGCGACCGGCATCGCCGCCCTGCTCGGCGCCCGCGGCGCCCTCGCACTGCAGACCGTACTGCCGATGGACCCCCTGACCCTTGCCCCCGACCGGCTCGGCGGTCTTTTCATGGCCGTCGTCTCGTTCGTTGGACTGATCGTGTGCCTGTTCGCCATGAGCTCGGCCCGCGGTCCCGAGGCCAGCCGCACGGCCTGGGCCGCAATGCCGATTTTTCTGGTCGGCATGCAGCTGGTGCCCGCGGCCGCCGATTCGGTCTCCTTCCTGCTCGCGTGGGAGGTCATGACGCTGGGATCCACCGTTCTGCTGCTGGCCGACCATGCCACCCGGGCCTCCGTTTCGTCGGCGGGAATCTGGTACTCGGCCATGAGCCAGCTGAGCTTCTTCTTCATCCTGGCCGGATTCGCGGTGCTCGCCGCAGCCACCGGAGGCACCAGCTTCAGCGCCGCCGACACCCTGGAACCCGGGTCGACGGCCGCGAACCTGGCCTTCGTGTTGTTCCTGCTGGGCTTCGGCGGCAAGGCCGAGCTGGTTCCGCTGCACGTGTGGGTGCCGCGGGTGCTGCCCGAGGCCCCGAGCCACGTCAGCGCCGCCATGAGCGGTGCCATGGTCAAGATCGGCGTCTACGGCGCATTGCTCGTCACTGTGCGACTGTTGCCCGAGGCCCCGGCCTGGTGGGGCGTTCTCATCATGGTGCTCGGCGGAGTGTCCGCCCTGTACGGCATTCTGCAGGCCTCCGTCGCCAGCGACCTCAAGGTGCTGCTGGCCTACTCCACCACCGAGAACATGGGCCTGATCTTTCTCGGGCTCGGCGCCAGTCTGCTGCTGCGCTCGGCCGGCGCCACCGGCGCAGCAGATGCCGCGCTCGTCGCCGCCGTGCTGCTCGCGGTCAGCCATGCCGCGTTCAAGGCCACACTGTTCCTCGGTGCGGGAGCGGTCATCCACGCCACCGGGGAACGCGACCTCGACCGGCTCGGCGGTCTCGGTCGGCACATGCCGTTCACCGCCGCGGTCTTCGGCATCGGAGCCCTGGGAGCGGCGGCCCTGCCCGTCACGAGCGGTTTCGTCGCCGAGTGGATGCTGTTGCAGTCGCTCGTCAACGGCGGCCGGCTGCAGGGCGACATCTCCGTCGCCGCATCCGTGGCCATGCCCCTCGCCGTGGCGGTGGTCGCCCTCACCGCCGGCCTGGCCCTGCTCACCTTTGTGAAGGCGTACGGCATCGCCTTCCTGGCCCGGCCCCGCTCGGCGCCGGCCGCCGCCGCCCGGGAGGTTCCCGCTCTGATGCGCCTCGCGCTCGGGCTCGGTGCCCTGCTGGTGCTCGCCCTGGGGCTTCTCCCCGGGCCGATCGCCCAGGCCGTCGCGGCAAGCGTTCCCGGAGGCAGCAGCGTCGTTCAGTCCGTGGGGCTGGCCGGCGTGGCGGTGCCCGGCATCGATGCCGTGCTCGACCCGCTCCTGCTCACGGTGCTTGCCGCGATCGTGGGTGTTCCAGTACTCGTCACCCTGTTGGTATCGGCCCGGCGGCACCCCGCGCGCATCAGCGAGCTGCCGTGGGGCGGCGGCGGCTCCCGCGCTCGCCCGCGCATGCAGTACACCGCCACCAGCTACGCCGAACCGCTCGTGCGGGTCTTCGACGACGTGCTCAAACCCACCCGGGATGTTCAGGTCACCCACGCCGGTGAGTCCCGCTACCTGGTGGAACGCGTCACCGTGCAGCAGAGCGTCTCCGACGTGTTCGAGACCCGGTTCTACCGCCCGGTCCTGAGGCTGGTGCAACGCTTCGGGATCGTCGTGCGGCACATCGCCAACGGCAGCATCCACCGCTACCTCACCTACTCCTTCGTGGCCTTTCTGATCGTGCTGATTGCGGTGTCCCTGTGAACGCGCTGACCGACGTGAACGCGCTGACCGACATGACCGAGCTGGCCGACGTGACCGCCGCAGCCGGGCCGGCCGCGGTCATCGCCCTCGTGCAGGTGGTGGTGTTCGTCGCCCTCGCCCCGATCCTCGTGGGCCTGATCCGTCAGGTACGCGCCCGCATCGAAGGGCGCCGTGGCGCCGGTGTGATGCAACCCTGGCGCGATCTGCGCAAACTCCTCGCCAAGAACCCGGTACGTGCCGCCGACAGTGGCTGGATGCTCACCGCCGGGCCGGTGGCGCTGGTCGTCTCCAGCCTGGTGCTCGTGGTGCTGCTGCCCCTGGTCGGGACGATCAGTTTCACGGCGTTGCCCGGTGACCTCTTCGTGATCGTGTCGGTGATGCTCATCGGAGTGGTCGCTCTGGCCCTGGTCGGTCTCGACGCGGGCACCGCGTTCGGCGGCATGGGGTCCAGCCGGCACATGACCGTCGCCGCACTCGTGGAGCCCACCCTGCTGCTCAGCGTCTACGCCCTCTCGATTCCGGCCGGAACCTCCACGCTGTCGCGCATCGTGGACAGCCGACTCGACAACCCGGACATCATCATCTCCCCCGTGAGCATCCTCGCCCTCGTGGCGCTGTCGATCGCGATCATGGCCGAAACCGGCCGCCTCCCGGTCGACAACCCCGGCACCCACCTCGAACTGACCATGTTGCACGAGGCCATGACCCTCGAAGCGTCCGGCCGCGACCTGGCCTGGCTCGAAGTCGGGTCCTGGCTCAAGCTGGCCGCCCTTCTCGGCCTGGTCGCCAACCTGGCCCTACCGTGGGGTGTGGCCACCGAGTTCACCGTGCTCGGCGTGCTCCTGGGTGTTATCGCCATCACCGTGAAGGTGCTGCTGCTCGGGGTTCTCCTCAGCGCCGGCGAGGTCTTTCTCGCCAAGGTGCGCCTGTTTCAGGTTCCCGAGCTGCTGGCCGGCTCGTTCGCCCTCGCTTTTCTCGCCGTGACCGCCTCGTACCTGGTCGCTTAGGAGCCCCTGTGTTTGACAGCATTTACGCCCAGCTGGTCGGTCTGTGCACCGGCGCACTGTTGCTCACCAGCGCGCTCATGGTGTGGCGCCGTTCCCTGATCGCCTCGATTCGGCTGCTCGGCGCGCAGGGCGTGGCCCTCGCCGCGCTCGTGGCCGTCATCGGCGTGGAGGAGCAGGAAGCCGAACTGCTCGTGGTCGCCCTGCTCATCGTGCTCGTCAAGGGCGTGGGCCTGCCGTGGGTGCTCGCGCGCCAGTCCAGGGCCGGCATTCGTGAGATTCAGGAGACGCCCCGGCTCAACCCCACCGCGGCTCTGCTCCTGGTGACGCTGCTGACCATTCTGGCCTACGTCGTCGTGAGCCGGCTCATCGGTCTGGGCACCAGCGTCACCTCGCATGCCGCCCCGATCGGCCTGTCCATGGTGCTGATCGGTTTCCTGCTGCTGATCACCCGGCGTCGCGCCCGCTCGCAGCTGATCGGTTTTCTCATGCTCGACAACGGCATCGCCACGATCGCCTTCCTCACCAGTGGCGGCGTGCCCCTGCTGCTGGAGTTCGCGGTCTCCCTCGACGTGCTGCTGGTGGTGCTGATTCTGCACGTGTTCGCCGGCCGGATGCGCACCAAATTCGGTGGAACCGACGTGGATCGACTGAGAGAGCTGCACGACTGATGGAATTTGCCCTGTTCACGCCCCTGGTCGGTCCGCTCGTGCTGGCCGCCCTCAGCCTCGCCCTCGGCTCCAGCCCGGCCCGCCGCTTTCTCGGTCTCGGATCGAGTGTGCTGGTGCTCGCCTCGGGAATCGCGCTGGTCAGCGCGGTTCTCTCCGACGGCCCCCTCGCCGCCGCAGACGGCCTGCTGCGCGCCGACGCGCTGTCCGCCTACATGCTCAGCGTCGTCGGCGCCGTCGGGCTGGTGTCCACCTGGGGCGGCCTCGGCACCGCCGCGGCAAGCCGCGCCCAGAGCGCGGGCGTCTACGAAGCGCTCATCTCGCTGTTCCTGGCGGCGATGAGCCTCGCCGTGCTCGCCGACAGCATCGGCATCATGTGGGTCGCCATCGAGGCGACCACCAACGCCACCGCGTTCCTCGTCGGCCACCACCGCAACCGCAGCTCCCTCGAAGCGGCCTGGAAGTATGTCATTCTCGGTTCCGTCGGCGTGGCCATCGCCTTGCTGGGCATCGTCTTGATCTACGCCGCCTCCCGGGAGACCGGCGACCCGACCCTGTCGTGGCAGTTGCTGAGCCGGCCCGGCCTCGGCCTCGACCCGGCGCTGATGACCGCCGGCGGCGCGCTGGCCGTGCTGGGCTTCGCCACCAAATCCGGTCTGGCCCCCATGCACAGTTGGTTGCCTGACGCCCACAGTCAGGCTCCGGCTCCGGTCTCGGGCCTCATGAGCGGGGTGCTGCTCGCGGTGGCGCTCTATGCCATTCTGCGCATTCAGGCCATCACCAACCTCGTCATCGGCCCGGATTTCCTGCGCGTCATGCTCAGCATCGGCGGGCTGCTCTCCCTGTTCGTGGCCGCGGCCCTGCTGATCCGCCAGCGTGACTACAAACGCATGCTGGCGTATTCCAGTGTCGAGCACATGGGCCTGATGGCCATCGGCGTTGCCATCGGCCCCGCGGCGCTGCCCGCCGTTCTGTTGTACATTCTCAGCCACGGACTCATCAAGGCCACCCTGTTCGTGCTCAGCGGTCGGTTGCTCAAAATCGAAGGCACCCCGGTGATCGCCGACGTGCGGGCGCTGCTGCTGCGCCGCCCCGGCCTGGCCGTGCCGTGGCTGGTGGCCATGGCGGCCCTGATCGGCTTTCCGCCGTTCAGCATCTTCTTCTCTGAGGTCGGCATCATTCTGGCCGGCTTTGCCGAGGGTATGGGACTGGTCGTGGGCATCGCCCTGGTTCTGCTGCTGGTGATCTTCGCCGGACTGACCCGGCTCACCATGGGCATGGTGCTGGGCGCGCCGGCCCCGACAGCCGACACCGACACCGACGCCGACGCCGACACCGACACCGACGAGCCGATCGTGCGGGACTTCTCCTGGCACGGCCCCCGACTGCCGATCATTCTCGCGCTGGCCACGACCGCCTGCGTCGGCTTCATCGCCGAGCCGGTCGGCACGCTCATCGAGCAGGCCGTCGCTGTCCTGGAAGGGATGAACTGATGACCCACACACCCGACCCCGCACCCGGCGCGCCCGTTCCCGAAACGGGCGCACCGGCTCGGGAGCAGCGCACCGTGAGCCGTGACGAGCTCGTCGGGGCGGCATCCGATCTGCTCGAGAGCGGCTATCGTCTGGCCCTGGTGGCCTGCCACGCCGACTCGGGCACGTTCCGCATCGTCTACGCGTTCGCCGGGCCGGTCGACCTGGTCGAGCTCAGCGTGCCCGTTGCGCAAACGGATGCCTGGATTCCGAGCCTGGCCTCCCTGTCGATGTCGGCCGGCAACTTCGAACGCGAAATGCGCGACCTGTACGGTGTGCGCCCCGAGAACCACCCGCAGCCGTACCGGCTGGTGCGGCACGGACACTGGCCGCAGGGCTGGTATCCGATGCTCGGAGACGGGCCGGTACCCCGGTTCGAGCCCGACACCGAGTCCTTTCCGTTCGTGGAGGTGGAGGGGCCGGGCGTGTACGAGATAGCGGTCGGGCCCATCCACGCCGGCGTCATCGAACCGGGCCATTTTCGGTTCTCCGTCGTGGGCGAGACCATCGTGCGCATGGAAGCCCGGCAGTGGTACCTGCACCGCGGGCAGGAAATGAAAATTATAAATTCGAATTCCTACCTACTACCAAAGAATTATATCCTTCCTATCTATTTAATAAGTTAGCTTTTTTGTTTGAAAATCGTGAGAGATATAATCTGAAAGAAAAGATGTTTAATTGGACTGAGATAAAATATATTCAACATTTTATACAGAGTAACTACGAGGTAGAGCCTACGGAAATATTTACAAAAATTGTTGCTTTCCATAACATTAATGAAAAACGTATAGGTCATTTTTGTAGATATTTGAATACATGGGAAAAAATTTTATATATGGATTATACGAGAGATAAT
>JAWOHA010000176.1:0-14309 GCA_046496385.1 Cryobacterium sp.
GCAGGTACGGGTCGGCCAGCGGGTTGCGGGTGACGCTCTGCATCACGGCCCCGCTCAGGGCCAGCCCGGCACCCACGATGGCGGCGGTGAGCACCCGCGGCAGCCGCAATTCCCAGACGATGGCGTCGATGAGCGGCGGCACGGCGGCGGGCTGGCCGAGACCGAGCTGGCCGAGTCCGAGGTGGTTGAGCACGCTGCCGGTGACCTGGGTGAGGTTCACCGCGGCCGGGCCGATGGTCACCGCGACGGCCATGGTCAGAACCAGGGCGACGCCGGTCAGGCTCAGCCAGCCCAGGTAGCGGGCCCGCGAGGCCGGTCCGCGCCGCCGTGCCCGCCGCACCGGGTCGGCGGCGGGCAGGCCCGCGGCAGACGGGCGCCGGCTCAACAGCGTCATCGGGCTACTCCCGGTCGAAGGCGGCCAGCTGATCTATGGCCGAGGCGGCGGCTTCCACGTTGCGGATGCCGGCCTCGGTCGACGCGAACGGCAAGACGATGTACCGCCCCGCCACGACCGCGTCGAGCTGTCGGGTCGCCGGGTTTGTTTCCAGCGTCACGACCTTGTCGGCTGCGGTGTTCCAGGTGGCGTCGACGAGCACGATCACGTGGGGGTTCGCCTCGACGACGGACTCCCACCCCACCGAACTCCACGTATCATGCACATCCTGGAATATGTTCGTCAGGCCGGCGGCCTCCATGATCATGGCGGGGGAGCCTATGCCTGCACCGACATATGGGGTGGTCGTGCCGCTGGAAAACCAGAGCGCGGTCGTCTCGGCGCCGTCGGCCGGTTGCAGCGCGGCCAGGTCGGTCTCCAGGGTGCTGACCAGCGTGGCGGCGGCATCCGTCGCCCCGAAGATGGCGCCGGCTTCGGTGATTTCGGCGAAGACGGTGTCGAAGGTGAGCGGGTCGGGCATGTGCTCGCCCTTGCAGGCGGCGGGCGACACGTAGGTGCCGACGCCCAGGTCGTCGAGGGTGCTGCGTTCCCCGGCGCCGTCGGCCGAGAAATTGGATTCCCAGCCGCCGTAGATGAAATCGGGGTTGAGGCTCAGGGTGGCCTCGGGGCCGGGCAGGAATTCGCTGATCACGGTGAGGTCGGCACCTTCGTCGGCGAGGGATTCCGGCAGCGGGCCGTCGAGGAAGGCCGAGCCGACCAGGCGGGCGCCGAGTCCGAGGGCCAGCAGCATTTCGGTGCTGGAACTCTTGATCGTGACCACGCGTTCGGGCGCGGCAGGAACCGTGACGGTGCTGCCGCAGTTGGAGACGGTGAGCGGGTACCCGGCCGTGGTCGGGGCCGGCGGGGCGGCATCCGTGGCGGCGGTGGTGGCCGGGGAGCAGGCGGTCAGCAGCAGGGCGGCGGTCGTGAGCGCTGCGATGGTCAGAAAAGAGCGACGTGTCATGAGACCTCGAAAAGTTCCGGTCGCGCGATGGGCGGGCGCGAAAGAGGCGAACGGAGCGGGAGCCGGGGACTGCTGCCCAAATCCAGGTCAGCTCGACCGGTCAAAGCCAACCGGCGGTCTGCCTGCAGCCTATTCCACTCGGGCCGTGCGGGCGAGCACCGAGCCGTTTGCCGACCTCAGCGGAGAAGTTTTCGTTGCGGGCGGGGCTCCGGCCCGACAAGATGCTTAATACGCCGGTCAACAGCAGAAACATCGAAGAAATATACGCACCGGATACTCAAGACCCAGGCAGCATCCCGCACCCAGCGAAGGGCATCACATGAGCGAGGCGAACACCGTTCGAGCGGCCATCACGCAGGCCAGCTGGACCGGGGACGAAGAAACCATGATTGTGAAGCACGAGGGATTCGTGCGCGAGGCGGCCGCGCAGGGCGCGCAGATCATCTGCTTTCAGGAGCTGTTTCACGGTCCGTACTTTGGTATCGTGCAGGACCCGGAGTATTACCGGTACGCCCATCCCGTTCCCGGGCCGCTGGTGGAGCGCTTCCAGAAGCTCGCGGCCGAGCACAAGATGGTGATCGTGCTGCCGGTCTACGAGGAGGAGCAGCCCGGGGTGCTCTACAACACCGCCGTGGTGATCGATGCCGACGGCACCGTGCTCGGCAAGTACCGCAAGCACCACCTTCCGAACCTTCCCCAGTTCTGGGAGAAATTCTACTTTCGGCCGGGAAATCTGGGTTACCCGGTCTTCGACACCGCGGTCGGCAAGGTCGGCGTGTATATCTGCTACGACCGGCACTTTCCCGAGGGCTGGCGGGAGCTGGGCCTGAACGGCGCCGAGATCGTGTTCAATCCCTCCGCGACGAAACCGGGCCTGTCGAACCGGTTGTGGGAACTGGAGCAGCCGGCTGCCGCCGTGGCCAACCAGTACTTCGTGGCCGCCAACAACCGCATCGGCAACGAGGCCGCCGAATTCGGTGATGAGGCCGTGACCTTCTACGGCAGCAGCTACTTCGTCGACCCGCAGGGCAACTACGTGGGCGAGCCGGCGTCGACGGGCACCGAGGAGATCCTGATTCGCGACCTCGACCTCGGACTGATCCGGGAGGTGCGCAGTTCCTGGCAGTTCTACCGGGACCGCCGCCCGGATTCCTACGAGTCCATCACGGCGCCGTAACGCCATGAAGACGCTCATCAAGAACGGCACGGTGGTCAATTCCACCGGAACGGGCCGCGCCGACGTGCTCATCGACGGCGACACCATCGCCGCGGTGCTCTCCCCGGGGTCCGCCCTGCTCGGCTTCGATGTGGAACGCAACGTCGACGCCGTGATCGACGCCGCCGACAAATACGTGATCCCCGGCGGGATCGATGCCCACACTCACATGGAAATGCCGTTCGGCGGCACCCAGGCCAGCGACACCTTCGAAACCGGCACCCGCGCGGCGGCCTGGGGCGGCACCACGAGCATCATCGACTTCGTCGTGCAGTACGCCGGCGAAGACGTGCTCGAACGCTACGCCGCCTGGCAGCAGAAAGCCGCCGGCCAGTGTGCCATCGATTACGGCTTTCACCAGATCCTCTCCGACGTGCAGGACAGTTCGCTTGCCGCTATGGACGAACTGGTCGAGGAGGGCGTGTCGAGCTTCAAACTGTTCATGGCGTACAAGGGCGTCTTCCTCAGCGACGACGGCCAGATCGTCAAGGCGATGCAGCGGGCGGCCAGCAACGGCAGCATGATCATGATGCATGCCGAGAACGGCAGTGTGATCGACCTGCTCGTGCAGCAGGCGGTCGCCGACGGCAACACCAGCCCGCTGTATCACGGGCTGACCCGGCCCTGGCAGGCCGAAGAGGAAGCCACGCACCGGGCGATCATGCTCGCAAACCTGACCGGGGCACCCTTGTACATCGTGCACGTGTCGGCCAAGCAGGCCGTGGATCAGATCATGCAGGCGCGGAACACCGGGCAGAACGTGTTCGGCGAGACCTGCCCGCAGTACCTTTATCTCTCACTCGAGGACAACCTCGGCGCCCGGAGTGACGAACGGGGCAGTTTCGAGGGCGCCAAATGGGTCTGCTCGACGCCGCTGCGCGCCCGGGCGGAGGGCCACCAGCACCACATGTGGCAGAGTCTGCGCACGAACGATATTCAGATGGTCTCCACCGACCACTGCCCGTTCTGCATGAAGGGCCAGAAGGACATGGGCCTGACCGACTTCTCGAAGATTCCCAACGGCATCGGCTCGGTCGAACACCGCATGGACCTGCTCTACCAGGGCGTCGTCGACGGCAGGATCTCGCTGGAACGCTGGGTGGAGGTGTGCTCCACGACCCCGGCCCGCATGTTCGGCCTGTACGGCCGGAAGGGCGTGATCCAGCCCGGCGCCGACGGCGACGTGGTGGTCTACGACCCGAAGGGGCACACCTCGATCGGGCTTCCCGAGGCCGGACGCGTCAAGACGCACCACATGAACATGGACTACTCCGCGTACGAGGGCTTCGAGATCGACGGTCACGTGGACACCGTGCTCTCGCGCGGCAAGGTCATCATCGACCATGGCGAGTACCTCGGCACCAAGGGCGACGGCCGGTTCATCAAACGCGGCCTCAGCCAGTATCTGATCTAGTGACCGTCTGATCTAGGGGAACTCATGGACTTCGGAGCGGTATTGCAGACCAACCCGCCGTCGGCGCGCACGGTGCATCTGGCCAAACTGGCCGAGGCACACGGCTTCAGCCACGTCTGGACCTTCGACTCGCACCTGCTCTGGCAGGAGCCCTACGTGATCTACAGCCGTATCCTCGCCGAGACCAGCAGGATCATCGTCGGTCCCATGGTGACCAACCCGGCCACCCGCGACTGGACCGTCACGGCGTCGATCTTCGCGACGCTCAACGAGATGTACGGCAACCGCACCATCTGCGGCATCGGACGTGGCGACTCGGCGGTGCGCACCACCAACGGCGCCCCGACCACCCTGAAGACCCTGCGCGAATCGATCCACGTCATTCGCGAGCTCGCCAACTCGCGCGCGGTCGACCACAACGGCGCCACGCTGCAGTTTCCGTGGAGTCGCGGGTCCAGCCTGGACATGTGGGTCGCCGCCTATGGTCCGCTTGCGCTCAAGCTCGCCGGTGAGGTCGGCGACGGCTTCATCCTGCAGATGGCCGACCTCGACGTGGCCGAGTGGATGATCGCCTCCGTGCGCACGGCAGCCTCCAACGCCGGCCGGGATCCGATGTCGATCAGGTTCTGCGTTGCCGCCCCCGCGTACATCGGTTCGGACTGGGAGCACATGCGCAACCAGTGCCGCTGGTTCGGCGGCATGGTCGGCAACCACGTGGCCGACATCGTCGCCAAGTATGGCGCCGATTCCGCCGTTCCGACGGCGCTCACCGACTACATCAAGGACCGCGAGGGGTATGACTACAACGAGCACGGCAAGGCCGGCAATGAGCACGCCGCGTTCGTGCCCGACGCGATCGTCGACCGGTTCTGCCTGCTCGGCAGGGCCGAAGACCACATCGAGAAGCTGCATGCGCTCAGGGCCCTCGGCGTCGACCAGTTCGCCGGCTACCTGCAGCACGACAACAAAGAAGAAACCATGCGGGTCTACGGCGACATCGTGATCCCGGCCCTGACCGACACCATCACGGCCAAGACATAGCGCAGCGGATGCCCCCCACGATCGAGCAGACAGCCCCGACCACGCCAGGGCGCCGGCTGGAGCCCTAGCGGAGTCACCACCACCACCGACGCTCACTAACACCACCAGATTCCAGCACTGACTTCCACCACTGACGTCCACCACCGACTTTCATCCCCACCACCACAACGACCATCGACACAGAAAGCCAGCGATATCCGTGACTGACACCAGTACACCCATCGATTCCGCCGCCCCCGCCGCCACCGACGCGGCGCCGAGTCGCAACGCGCACACCAGCGAACTCGACCGGGCGCACGTTTTCCATTCCTGGTCTGCGCAGGCGGCGCTGAAGCCGCTCGTGATCGCCGGCGGGTTGGGCTGCCGTGTCTGGGATCATGACGGGCGCAGCTATCTGGATTTCTCGAGTCAGCTGGTGAACGTGAACATCGGCCACCAGCATCCGTCGGTCCTCAAAGCCATCACGGAGCAGGCCGCCCTGCTGACCACCATCGCGCCGTCCACGGCGAACCTCACCCGCGGTGAGGCGGCCCGGCGCATCACTGAGCGCGCGCCGGCCGGGTTCAACAAGGTCTTCTTCACCAACGGGGGAGCGGATGCCAACGAGAACGCCATCCGCATGGCCCGCCTGCACACCGGTCGTGACACGGTGCTCTCGCTCTATCGGTCGTACCACGGCAACACCGGCGCGGCGATCGTGGCGACCGGCGACTGGCGCCGCATTCCCAACGAGTACTCGCGTGGACACGTGCACTTCTTCGGGCCCTTTCTCTACCGCAGCGAGTTCTGGGCGACGAGCGAGGCCGAGGAATGCGCCCGCGCACTGCACCACCTCGAACGCGTCATCCAGAGCGAGGGTGCCTCCTCGATCGCGGCCGTTCTGCTCGAGTCGATTCCCGGTACCGCCGGGATCATGACGCCACCGGCCGGCTACCTGCCCGGTGTGCGCGCCCTCTGCGACACGTACGGCATCATGCTGATCCTCGACGAGGTCATGTGCGGCTTCGGGCGTACCGGCCATTGGTTCGCATTCCAGGCCTACGACGTGGTGCCCGACCTGATCACCTTCGCCAAGGGCGTCAACTCCGGCTACGTGCCCACCGGCGGGGTGATCATCTCCGATGCCATCGCCGCGACCTTCGACGAGACAGTCTTCCCCGGCGGGCTCACCTACAGCGGGCATCCGCTCGCCATGGCCTCGATCGTCGGCGCCCTCGACGCGATGGCCGCGGAGGGCATTGTCGACAACGCTGCCCGAATCGGGCGCGACGTGCTCGGACCCGGCCTCACAGCGCTGCAGGCCAAGCACCCGATCATCGGCGAGGTGCGCGGGACCGGGGTGTTCTGGGCGGTCGAACTCGTTGTCGATCCAGAGACCCGCGAGCCGGTGAACGCCGCCATCATGGCTCGAGTGAAAGCCGAATTGCTCGGGCGGGGCCTGTTGCCGTTCCTGATCGAGAACCGCATCCACGTCGTGCCGCCCTGCGTCGTCACCGCGGAGGAGGTGGCCGAAGCGCTCGCCATCTACGACGAGGTGCTCAGCCTCGACCTGCTCTCCACACGCGCCTAACGACGCCGATTCGATTTCGCTGTTTCGATTTCGCTGTTTCTATTTCACTCTTTCGCTTCCCCTGAAGGGCACAACTCATGACCGACATCCCTACCGTCCAGCACCACGTCGACGGGGGCTGCTTCGCCGGCACCTCCACTCGCACCGCGCCCGTCTACAACCCGGCCACCGGCACCGTCGCCAGAAACGTGCTGCTGGCCGGCACAGCGGATGTCGACACCGCCGTCGCCGCGGCGCTCGCCGCCTACCCGGCCTGGCGTGACTCCAGCCAGGCCAAACGGCAAGCCGTGATGTTCACCTTTCGCGAGCTGCTCAACGCCCGCAAGGGCGAGCTCGCCGACATTCTGACGGCTGAACACGGCAAGGTCACCGCCGACGCCCTCGGCGAAATCGCCCGCGGGCTCGAGGTCGTGGAGTTCGCCCTCGGCATGCCGCACCTGTCCAAAGGGGACTACTCCGAAAACGTGTCGACCGGTGTCGACGTCTACACGCTGCGCCAGCCGCTGGGGGTGGTGGGCATCATCAGCCCGTTCAATTTTCCCGCCATGGTGCCGCTCTGGTTCTTCCCGGTGGCGATCGCCGCCGGAAACACGGTCGTGCTCAAGCCGAGTGAGAAGGATCCCTCCGCCGCCAACTGGATGGCCGAGCTGTTCACCGAGGCCGGCCTGCCCGCCGGCGTCTTCAATGTCGTGCACGGCGACAAGGAAGCCGTGGACGCCCTGCTGCTGCACCCCGACGTGCAGTCGATCAGTTTCGTGGGATCGACCCCGATCGCGAAGTACATCTACGAGACCGCGGCCGGCCAGGGCAAGCGCGTGCAGGCCCTCGGCGGCGCGAAAAATCACATGCTCGTGCTGCCCGACGCCGACCTCGACCTCGCGGCGGACGCCGCCGTCAACGCCGGCTTCGGTTCGGCGGGCGAACGCTGCATGGCGATCAGTGTGATCGTCGCCGTGGAACCGGTCGCCGATGACCTGATTGCCAGAATCACCGAGCGGATGCGGGGGCTGCGCGTCGGCGACGGCATGCGCGGCTGTGACATGGGCCCGCTCATCACGCGGCTGCACCGCGACAAGGTCGCCTCGTACATCGATGTGGCGACCGCCGACGGGGCCGAGGTCGTCGTGGACGGGCGCGGCGTGCAGGTCGACGGGGACGCATCCGGTTTCTGGCTCGGACCGACCCTGTTCGACCGAGTCAGCGTGGACTCCGCCGTGTATCTCGATGAGATCTTCGGCCCGGTGCTGAGCATTGTGCGGGTCGCCAGCTACGCCGAGGGGCTGCAGCTCATCAACCGGAGCCGCTACGGCAACGGCACCGCGATCTTCACGAACGACGGCGGTGCCGCGCGCCGGTTCCAGAACGAAGTGCAGGTGGGCATGGTCGGCATCAACGTGCCGATCCCGGTGCCGGTCGCGTACCACTCGTTCGGCGGCTGGAAGGATTCACTCTTCGGGGCGTCCAAGGCCTACGGCCCTGCCGGCGTGGACTTCTTCACCCGTGAGAAGGCCATCACCAGTCGCTGGCTCGACCCGAGCCACGGCGGCATCAACCTCGGGTTTCCCCAGCACGACTAGCCCGCCGCCCGCGCGCGTCGGCCTCGAAATTGTCGCACCGGATCTCGATCGCTCGTACCTCGCGCCTCGATCAGCGGGACCGTCGCTGGTCGAGGCCGAGGTACGAGCGATCGAGACCCGGGGGAAACGCCTGCTCGCGTCTCGATCAGCGGGACCGTCGCTGGTCGAGGCCGAGCCTGCGAGGATCGAGACCCGGCGAGCCGATCCTCGAGGCGGGCTCATCGTGCCTTGAGAGGCGGGGGAAATGCCTGCTCGCGCCTCGAGCAGCGGAACCTGACGAGCTCTTCTGCCGACTGTGCGCGTCGTCCTCAGGCCCGGTGCTCGGCCTGTACCCGGGCGGCGCGAGCCCGCAGCAGGTCGACCACGGTGCGCACGGCCAGGCGCTCCGCCCGGTCCGGACGCATCAGGGCCACGATCTGGCGCTCCGATTCCACCCCGCGCAACGGTGTGAGCACGAGCCGACCGGGCTGACCGCCGCCCGAGGTGTAGCGGGGGATCAGGGCGATGCCGAGCCCGGCGATCACGAACGATTCGATCAGAGCCAGGTCGGCGAAGCGCTGCGCCATCGACAGTCGGGTGCCCGCCTGCTGCTCGATCTCATGCAGAATGCGCTCGAAGGGATACCCGTCGGTGACCCCGATCCAGGTCTCGCCGCGGAGGTCACGCGGGCTCACCCAGGATCGGCCGGCGAGGTGGTGCCCGACCGGCAAGCCCACATCGAGCGGCTCGGTCATCAGCGGCACCACGGTCAGTCCGCGTCCGCCCCAGGACACCTGGCCGCTCATGGAGTGGGCCAGCACAATGTCGTATTCCGCGGTGAGGGCGGGAAAGTCGCTGAGCTCCGGGTCTTCATCGGCGCAGTGCAGCACCAGGCCGGTGACGGCGGCGAGGTCCTGGATGACTCCCGGCAGCAGCATCTGACCGGCCGTGGGGAAGGTGACCAGGCTCACGTCGCCGGTGGCATGGTTACGAAACTCATCCCAGAGCGCGGTCGCCTTCGCGAGGGACACCGCGACATCCGCGGCGCTGCGGGCCAGGGCGCGACCGGCGTCGGTGAGCACGAGGCCTCGGCCGCGCCGTTCCGTCAGGGGCAGGCCGGCCTCCCGCTCGAGCACTTTGAGCTGCTGGGACACCGCCGAGGGGGTGCGGTGCGTGGCGCGGGCGACCGCGGTGATGCTGCCGCGATCGGCCAGTTCCCGGAGCAGTTCGAGCCGTTGCACGTCCATGTAGCAAATCTACACAAACACTGCAGAACAATACGATTGTGTTGCATGGTTCGGGGTGGTGGAATAAAGAGGTCAGCACGTGCACCGGTGCCTCCGTGTCGACCACATCATCCTCGTTGAAAGGCTCACCCTCGTGTTCGTTCTCATGGCATTCATCGTCTTCGTCTCCCTGGTCTCCATCGTCGCCCTCGTGCGCGAGGTCGCCCGCGACGGTTACCGCCGCGCCCCGCAGCGCAACCTCGTTCGCGCCTTCTAGGCCGTCGGCCGCCGCGCTCCGCTGCCGCCGCGCACCCGGTGCGGGCGGCTAAGCTGAGAACCGTGACGGATACACGACAGCAGCTCATCGACTACATCGCGGCCGAGGCCGTGTTCCACGGGGACTTCACCCTCACGAGCGGCAAGAAGGCGACGTACTACGTTGATCTGCGCCGGGTGAGTCTCGATCACCGGGTCGCCCCGCTGATCGGTCAGGTGATGCTCGACCTCATCGCGCACATTCCCGACATCGCCGCTGTGGGCGGGCTCACCATGGGGGCCGACCCGATCGCGTCCGCCGTGCTGCATCAGGGCGCCGCCCGAGGCGCCGCGTACGACGCCTTCGTGGTGCGCAAGGAGCCCAAGGACCACGGTCGCGGCCGTCAGGTCGAAGGCCCCGACCTCGAGGGCAAACGTGTGATCGTGCTCGAAGACACCTCCACGACCGGAGGCTCGCCGCTGGCCGCCATCGACGCCCTGCTCAAGGTGGGTGCCGTCATCGCCGGTGTCGCCGTGGTCGTGGATCGCGCCACCGGGGCCCGCGAAATCATCGAGGACGCCGGTTACCCGTACTTCTCCGCCATCTCTCTTGAGGATCTGGGCCTGAACTAGTGCCCCGCGACGACGACTCCGATCTGGACTGGTTGGTCGCGCAGGCCGACGCTGCGGCCGGTGATGTCGACGCTGAGGCTGATCCATCAGCCGCGGATGCCGATCCAACGGCCGCTGATGCCGGCACGACCCTGCCCACGCCGCCGGCACCGTGGTGGACCGCTCCGTTGGAGTCTCCCTGGGCAGCCACGGCAACGCCGATTTCGCGGTCACAGCCCGCGCCGTCGCCGTCGCCCGCGCCCGCGCCAGCGGTGCCGGCCTCCGATGCGCCGGAGCCGGCCGTGAGCGGGGCTCCGACCGAAACCCTGCCGGGAGGCAACCGACCAGGGTCTGTTCAGGCTTCGGCGCCGGTCTCGGCGATCCGGCACACCAACTGGCGCACGGAACCGGGGCCGGGCACGCCCCGCAGCTACACCAGGCCGTTGATCTGGTCGAGTGTCGTCGTCGGCGCCGTCATCGTGCTGGTGTCACTGTTCTTTCTCGGCACGCAGCTCGCCGGCGACTCAGCCCCGGCGACCCTCGGCACCGGTGCGGAACCGAGTGCGCAGCCGAGCACGGAATCCGCGCCCGCTGCCGACGTGACTGCGAGGGCACCCGCCGGAATACAGCCCTGGACCGCCCTCTCCGGCGGAGAATGCCTCGGGGCCTATGACTCACCGTGGCAGGAAGAGTTCTCCGTCGTGGCGTGCGCCGAGCCGCACACCGGGCAGCTGGTGTTCCGCGGCGACATAGCGGGTGACCCGGCGACGGTTTTTCCCGGTGAGGCCGCGCTCGCCGCGCAGATCCCGGTGCTGTGCACCGCGACCGACCTGATCGATACCGCGGCCGCCGCGGCGCTGGGCGATGTGCAGGTGCAGGGCAGCTACCCCGTGACCGCGGCCCAGTGGGATGCGGGGCAGCGGCAGTACTACTGCTTCGTCAGCCGTTCCGGCGGCGAACCCTTCACCGCGAGCCTCGCCGGGCCCCGACTGGACAGAGACCTCTCGTAGCCGAGAGAGGTGATCTGCGCCGGGCGGCTCTCGGGCCCGGGTTCGCAGAATGCCTCACCCGGTCTGCGGCTAGATTGCGTCGCTCTCGATGAGTTCGGTGGAAACCATTTCGTGCACCCCGGTGAGGATTTCGTTGGGACGGAACGGGTAGCGGCTGATCTCGGCGCTGTCGCTGATGCCGGTCATCACCAGAATCGTGTGCAGTCCCGCCTCGATGCCGGCAACGATGTCGGTGTCCATACGGTCGCCGATCATGCCGGTGTTCTCGGAGTGCGCGCCGATCTTGTTCATCGCCGAGCGGAACATCATCGGGTTGGGCTTGCCCACGACGTAGGGCTCCATGCCGGTCGCCTTGGTGATCAGCGCAGAAATCGCCCCGGTGGCCGGCATCGGGCCGTCTTTGCTGGGGCCGGTGGCGTCGGGGTTCGTGGAGATGAACCGGGCGCCGTTCAGGATGAGGCGGATGGCCTTGGTGATGGCCTCGAAGGAGTAGTTGCGGGTCTCGCCCACCACGACATAGTCAGGATTGGTCTCGGTCATCACGAAGCCGGCCTCGTGCAGCGCGGTCGTGATGCCGACCTCACCGATCACGAACGCCGTGCCGCCGGGCATCTGAGCCTTGAGAAAATCGGCCGTGGCCAGGGCCGACGTCCAGATACGATCCTCGGGCACGTTGAGACCCGACGCGCGCAGCCGGGCGCTCAGGTCCCGCGGCGTGAAGATGGAATTGTTGGTCAACACCAGGAACGGGGTTCCGGTGTCGGTCCACTGCTGGAGTAGCTCAGCGGCTCCCGGGAGGGCCTGGTTCTCGTGCACGAGCACACCGTCCATGTCGGTGAGCCAGCATTCGATCTCGTCTCGGCGTGCCATGGAGTATTCCTCTCGTCGGGCTTTCAGCCTAGCCGCGAGGTGCTGCGGCGGCCCTACCGGGCCCGTATCTGATCATCGGGACCGCCGGCGCCGTTCAGGCCGAGAGCCAGATCATGCCGGCCGCGGCGGGGCTGAGCCGGTGAGTGCGTCCGTCGGCAAGTCGGACCGTCACGTCCGCGTCGGCCGTTCCCTCGTCGGGCTCGGCGTCGCGCGCGGGCTCCGGGGCGAGAACGGTCAGCAGCGACCCCGGGCCGATGGCATCCGCCGCCAGGGCGCGCAACAGCGCGGAATTCTGATCACTGATGCGCAGCACCGTGCCCGCATGGCCGGCCGGCGCGGCGGCCAGCAGCACCGCGGGCGTGCGGGCCACGGCGCCCACGGCATCCGGGATCGGGTCCCCGTGCGGGTCCTGCCGGGGGTAGCCCAGTCGCACATTCATGGCTTCGAGCAGTCGGTCGGAGAGGGAGTGCTCAAGAATTTCGGCTTCCTCGTGCACTTCGTCCCACTGATAACCCATGTCGCGCACCAGCCAGGTCTCGATCAGACGGTGTCGGCGCACGACGGCGGTGGCGCGGATCAGGCCCTCCGGCGTGAGCGTGAGCGGGCCGTAGGGCACGTGTTTGAGCAGCCCGGCGGCGGCCAGTTTCTTCACCATCTCCGTCACCGAGGAGGGGGCGACACCGAGCCGGGCGGCGAGAACCGACGGTGTGATGGGTCGGGGCTGCCACTCGGTGTGGCCGTAAATGGTCTTGAGGTAGTCCTCAAACGCGGGGGCTGAATGCTTCACGGCGTTCACTTTCTTCTGCGATGGGTTCTGAGGTGCCGCTTGCGGGCGGCGGGATGTCGCGCCCGGCGCGCCGCTGCCGCCAGTGCCGGGGGAGCACGCCGCCGCGCGGGCCGAACAGGTAGGCGGCGGCGAAGAGCACCGCCTGCGCGAGAACCACGGCCCCGCCGGTAGACACGTTGGCGTAGAAGCTCACGTACACGCCGGCGAGGGCGGCCACGCTCGTGGCGACGACGGCCAGCACCAGCATCCGTCCCATGCTCGCCGTCAGCAGGTAGGCCGTGGCCCCGGGAATGATGAGCATCGCAACGACAAGGATGATGCCCACGGCCTGCAACGTGATCACCACGGTGAGGGCGAGCAGCCCCAGCAGCAGCGCCTTGAGCAACCGCACGTTGATCCCAAGGGCATGCGCATGGGTGGGATCGAAGGCGATCAGGGTGAAGTCCCGGCGCTTCACCACCAGGATCAGGCAGCTGAGCAGCCCGATCACGAAGACCTGCCACAGGTCTCCCACACTCACTCCGAGCACATTGCCGAACAGGATATGCGAGAGGTCGGTCTGGCTCGGTGTGATCGAGATGAGCACGACGCCGAGCGCGAACAGGGAGGTGAAGACCACGCCGATGGCGGCGTCCGATTTGATCTTCGTGGTGGACTGGATTCCCCCGATCAGGGCGACGGCGCCGATGCCGAAGATGAACGCACCGATCGCGAAGGGCCAGCCGAGAATGTACGCGAGCACGACGCCGGGCAGCACCGAGTGGCTCACGGCGTCGCCCATGAGCGACCAGCCGATCTGCACCAGCCAGCAGCTGAGCAGGGCGCAGGTGACGGACGCGATCAGTGTCGTGAGCAGCGCCCGCGTCATGAACGCGTATTGCAGGGGTTCCATCACCCAGTCGATCATTCGGACACCTCAAAAGCTCGGGCCAGCCGCTCGGGGGTGAGCGCGTCGGCGGGGGGCCCCTGAAACAGGATGCGCCGCTGCAGCAGCACCACGTCGTCGCAGAGTGCGGGTACACCCGCCAGATCATGGGTGGACATGAGAATGGTGCGGCCTTCGTCGCGCAGTTCGTGGAGCAGGCGGCTGATGGTGGCCTGGCTGGTGGTGTCGACCCCGGCGAAGGGTTCGTCGAGCAGCAGCAGCCGGGCGTCCTGGGCGATGCCGCGGGCCACGAAGGCGCGTTTGCGCTGCCCGCCCGAGAGTGCTCCGATCTGCCGGTGGGCGAGGCTGCTGAGGCCGACCCGGTCGATGGCATCGGCCACCGCGCGGCGGTCGACCGCGCGGGGGCGCCGAGTGATTCCGAGCCGGCCGTAGCGGCCCATCATGACCACGTCCCGCACCGAGAGCGGAA
>JAWOHA010000179.1:0-5994 GCA_046496385.1 Cryobacterium sp.
CCGCGCTCACCCTGTTGGCCTCGGTGGAGTCTGACCTGCGCACCGCGGCCGCGGCCGGCCAGGTGACCCCGGAACGTTCCGCAGAGATCCAGTCGGCCATCACCGCGGTCAATGCCGAGCTTCTCACCGCGATAGCGGATGCCGAGCCCGAACCGGTGCCCACGCCGGCGCCGACCGTCACCGTCACGCCCACCCCGACCCCCGTGCCGACGTCGGATGACGACGAGGACAACCGGAACGACGAGGTGCCGCCGGGCAACGGCGACAATCCAGGGAACGACAATCCGGGCAGCGACGGCCAGACGGACAAAGAGGAGGAAGAGGACAAAGAGGACGAAGACGACGAAGACGACAAAGAGGACGCCGAAGACAAGAAGGACGCCGAGAAGGACCCGGACTGCGACGGCGACGACTGCGACGACAACTAGCTACGGCCGTTCGCTGCTCAGCTGTGCTGCCGCGAGAATGTGCTGCCGAGAGAATGTGCTGCCGCGAGAAACGGCCCGCCGGAACGGCCTCGGGTGCGCTGTCCTGAGGTCTCGGTCAGCCGAGCAGCCGGTCGGCCTGGGCCCGGGCCCAGCTCTCGGCATCGGCGAGGGATTCCCGGGTGAGGGCACCGCTCTGCTCGTGGCTCTCCACCACGCGCAGCACGGTGTCGACGATGTCGAGAAAGCCGATCCGTTTGGCGTGGAAGGCGGCCACCGCCTGCTCGTTGGCGGCGTTGAACACGGCCGGGTAGGTCCCCCCGGCACGGCCCACCCTCTTCGCCAGTTGCACGGCCGGGAAGGCCGCATCGTCGAGGGGTTCGAAGGTCCAGGTGTGCGGCGTGGTCCAGTCGATGGGGGCGCCCACGGCGGCGACCCGGTTCGGCCAGTCCAACCCCAACGAGATCGGCAGGCGCATGTCCGGCGGGCTCGCCTGGGCGATGGTGGACCCGTCGACGAACTCGACCATGGAGTGCACCACCGACTGCGGGTGCACGACGGCGTCGATGCGGTCGTATTCCACGTCGAAGAGCAGATGCGCTTCGATGATCTCGAGGCCTTTGTTCACCAGCGTGGCGGAGTTCGTCGTGACGACCAGGCCCATGTCCCAGGTGGGGTGGGCGAGAGCCTCGGCCGGCGTGACCTGGCGCAGCTGCTCCCGAGTGCGGCCGCGGAAGGGCCCGCCGGACGCGGTCAGAACGAGGCGACGCACCTCGGCCGCGGTCCCCGACATCAGCGCCTGCGCGATGGCGGAATGCTCAGAGTCGACCGGCACGATCTGGCCTGGTCTGGCGACGGATTTCACCAGGTCACCACCCACGATGAGGGATTCCTTGTTGGCGAGCGCGAGGGTGCGCCCTGCCGTCAGTGCGGCGAGTGTGGGCCCGAGCCCGACAGAACCGGTGATGCCGTTGAGCACGACGTCCGCGTCGACGTCACGCACCAGCTGCTCCGCCTCGTCGGCGCCGATCGCGGTGTCGCCCACGCGAAAGAGCGCGGCCTGTTCGGCGAGCAGTGCGCGGTTGCTGCCCGCCGCAAGCCCGACCACCTCGAAACGCTGCGGATTGGCGCGGATGACGTCAAGGGCCTGTGTTCCGATCGAGCCCGTGGACCCGAGGATGATTACTCTCTGCACGCTCCCATGCTAAAGGTGTCGGGCAGGCAATCGGGCCGACGCGGTGCGGCGTGCCAGGCCCTCGGGAAACCGAGGGGTAATGTCGTCGGGTGACCGGTGTCGATGAAGAACCTCAGCCTGACGAGGTCGATGCCGACCTTCCGAGCCCGAAACGGCCGGGTTTCGTGTACTTTCTCGGCTACGGGATCATGGCCCCGATCGCCCGCGTGGTGTTTCGACCGAAGATCATCGGCACGAAGAACATCCCCGCCACCGGCCGGGTCATTCTGGCCAGCAACCACCTCTCGTTCATCGACAGCATCGTGATTCCGCTGGTGGCGACGCGCCGTGTGCAGTTTCTCGCCAAGTCCACCTATTTCACCGGAACGGGTCTGAAGGGCTGGGTGTCCCGCACCTTCTTCACCGCGATCGGCGCGATCGGTGTGGAGCGCGGCGCCGGCCAGGCCGCCCAGGCCGCCCTCGACGAAGGCCGCAGCGTTCTGGAGGCCGAGGGGGCATTCGCGATCTACCCGGAGGGCACCCGGTCCCTCGACGGCCGCCTGTACAAGGGCCGGACCGGTGTGGCCTGGCTGGCCCTGACCACCGGCGCCGTGGTGGTTCCCGTGGGCCTGATCGGTACCGAAGAGATTCAGCCGGTCGGCGCATCCGTGCCGCGAATTCGCAAGGTGACCGTGACCTTCGGGGAACCCCTGGATCTTTCCCATCACGGCCCGGCCACGTCGGGTAAAGCGCGTCGGCAGGCGACCGACGAGGTCATGGCCGGCATCCACGCGCTCTCCTTGCAGGACCTGGCCGGCTGTTACAACGAATCACCGCCCGCCGGGCTGCTGGGCCTGGCCGACCGGGTGTTTCCGCGCGAACGCCGCTGACGACCGCAGAATCTGCGCATCGGTACCGGGTGTGGCGGCACAGTCCTAGGCTGAACGAATGACTGCTTCCTATTCGGTTCCCCAGCAACGCAAACTCCTCACGGAACTGCCCGGCCCCCAATCGGTCGAGCTTCAGGCACGCCGCGTGAATTCTGTCGCGCGCGGCGCCGGCACCCTCGCCAACATCTACATGGATCACGCCGCGGGTGCGATCCTGGTAGACGTGGACGGCAACCAGATCATCGACCTGGGTTCGGGCATCGGGGTGAACACCATCGGGCACGCGCACCCGGAGGTCGCCGCCGCGGCATCCGCTCAGGCGGGCAAGCTCATGCACACCCTGTTCACCGTCACCCCCTACGAAACCTATGTGAAGGTCGCCGAAAAGCTCAACGAGATCACCCCCGGCGACTTCGACAAGCACACGATTCTGGTGAACACCGGAGCCGAAGCGGTGGAGAACGCGGTGAAGATCGCCCGCAAGTTCACCGGCCGACGCGCCATCGTGGCCCTTGACCACGCATTCCACGGCCGCACCAACCTGACCATGGCGATGACGTACCGGCCCTGGCCGGAACGCGCCGGGATGGGACCGTTCCCGGGCGAGATCTACAGCGTGCCCACCAGCTACCCGTACCGCGACGGCCTGTCCGGCCTCGAAGCGGCCGAGAAGACCATCGACTACATCGAGACCCACATCGGCGCGACCGAGATCGCGGCGTTCGTCGTGGAGCCGATCCAGGGCGACGGCGGCATCGTGATTCCCGCACCCGGTTACTTCGCCCGCATCCGCGAATTCTGCACCGAGAACGGCATCGTGTTCGTCGCCGACGAGATTCAGGCCGGCATCGTGCGGACCGGAGCCTGGTACTCGATCGAGCATCACGGCGTCGTGCCCGACCTGGTCACCACGGCCAAGGGCATCGCGGGCGGCTTTCCGCTCGCCGCCGTCACGGGCCGCGCCGACATCATGGATTCCGTGCAGCCCGGTGGCATCGGCGGCACTTTCGGCGGCAACCCGGTCTCGACCGCGGCCGCCCTCGCCGTCTTCGAGATCATCGAGCGCGACAACCTGATCGGTGAGGCGCAACGCGTCGAGGCGGCCATGTGGGCTCGTATCGGGGACTGGACCGAGAAGTTCTCGGTGGTCGGCGACGTGCGCGGCAAGGGCGCCATGTTCGGTGTCGAACTCGTGCACCCCGGCACCACGAAGCAGTTCCCCGAGGCGCTGACCGCGGTCATCGACTACGCCGCCGCGCACGGGGTCATCGTGCTCGACGCCGGCAGCTGGGACTCGGTGCTGCGCATCATGCCGCCCGTGGTGATCTCCGACGAGCTCATCGACGACGCCATGACCGTGATCGAAGAGGCGCTCACGCTGATCTCAGCCGACTAGGCCCCGCGCCGTCAGGTCCTGCGCCGTCAGGTCCTGCGCCGTCAGGTCCTGCGCGGCCTGGCCGAGCAGCGTAGCTGCCCGCACCCACTCCGTCTCCCCCGCCTCCGAGATCGCCACGAGCGGCTGCACCTGGGTGAAGGGGAACGGGGTCGCCTCACCCGCATCCAGTTGCGCGAGCGGGTCGCGCGGATAGACGTCCTCCGAGGCCACGTGACCCAGCGGATAGACGTTCCAGCCGCTGCCACCCGGAACGCGCCGGCTCGGCACGAGCACGTGTTCGGTGCCGGCCTCGTCGTACTGGGGCAGGTAAGGGGTGTTCGCCCAGTCGTCGAGAAGTACGAGTCAGGGGGCGCCGCGTACGTGTTCTGATACGAGAGTTGGTGCGCCGCGATGAGCAGCAGCAGAGGCAGCGCCACGACCGCGCAGACACACACCAGGGTGCGAAAGCCGGTAAGCCAGCAGAAAGATTGTTCGGAACGGGTCGGTCGGCAGGAAGGCCACGGAGCGTCCGATGAAGATTTCGGCGACCGCACACACCGCCCAGCCGCGCAGCACCCACCACACGAGGGCAGCACGAGCAGAAAATCGAGCAGCTGTGGGTTCGGTGCGCGGCGGCAGGTCGGCCGCGGCCTGTTCGGTGAGGTCCGCCTCAAGACCGTCGGTGAGCTCGTCGACATCGTCGGCGGGCAGATCGCGGAGTCGGCGGGCAGATCGCGGAGTTCTGCCCGCACGGCAACGGCGAAGTCGGCAATTGAGAGCGAGCTCTGGGTGGGGCTGGCCGGGTCGTCGAGCAGCTGCGTCAGGGTGCTCGCGAATCGGTGCCCGTTGCCGCGCTGCTCGGCGAGCATGGCGAGAGCGCGCCCGCCGTGTCCAGCCGGCGCAGCGAGCCGTAGACGGAGGCGTCGCCGACCTCGTCGAGGCCTCGGCGAATCGGTCGACGTCTACGGGCCCTGGCTGCGGGGCTGCGGGGCTGCGGGGCTAGGGTCGGCCAGTGCGAGAGGCCTCACATCATGGCTTCCCGCGACGAGGGGGGCTCCATGATTCTGACTACTGTCCGACACACGCATCGCGGCACGGGAACCAAAGCAGCGAGCGCCGTGCGCGGGCTGGTCTTGGGCAGCGCCGTCGCGCTGGTGCTGGTCGGCTGTGCGCCGCCGCACAGTCCGGTGCCGCAACACCGTCGGCGATGCCGATGCCCCCACCGACCGTGACGACCGTTGTGATGAGCGGTTCCCGACTCGTGAGCGAATCGGCGACCGAGCTGCAGACCGGGGGAACCATCGGCCGCATCGTCGCTCCCGACACGACTCGGGCGTTTTACTGCTGACTGCTGCTGCTGCGACGAATCAGGGGCCGGCCACGGTTTGGGGTTCGTGCAGTACCGGAAAGTTGACGGATGCGGCGATGAAGCACTCACCGGCGGCCTCGGCGTGCAACAACTGGGCGAAGTCCACCTGCCCGGGGTCGCTGATCGTGACCCGGGGCTGCAGGGTGACGCCCGTGAACCGGCCGCCGCCGGCCGGGAGCTGTTCCATGGTGCCGCGCGCGGCATCCGTGTAGGCCAGCACGGTGACCCCGTTGCGGGCGGCCACGTGCAGGTAGCTGAGCAGGTGGCACTGGCTCAGCGCGGCCAGCAGCAGCTCTTCGGGGTTCCACCGGTCGGCATCGCCGTGGAAGGTCTGATCGCTGGAGCCCAGGATGACCGGCTGCAGAGCGGACGCCCGCCCCTCGGCCGTGATGGTGTGGTCACGCCCATACGCTTTGTAATGGTTGGTTCCGGTGCCGCGGTTGCCGGTCCAGCGCACCTGCACCGCGTAGTCGTGTACCCCGTGCATGAGTCTCCTTCGCTCGGCCGCCCCCTCGGACTGCACACGATTCTTGCCGTGGGCTCAGCGTGCGCGGCGCCAGGGCCGGTAAACTGATTCAATCATGACTGACATCCTCACTCCTGCTGCCGTGCCCGCCTCCTCCGCCCCCGTCTACACGGTTGTGCAGGAACGAAGAATCGTCTCCGCCATTCCGGGCCCAAAATCCGTCGAATTGCACCAGCGGCGCCTGGAAGTCGTCTCCGGCGGAGTCGCCTCGATGCTCCCGATCTACATGCACAAA
>JAWOHA010000190.1:0-7505 GCA_046496385.1 Cryobacterium sp.
CGCTGAACAACATCAGCGACGACAACACCCGTCGCCTCATCATCGTGGTCAACGACAACGGGCGTTCCTACGCCCCGACCATCGGGGGCATGGCACGGTTTCTGAACACCGTGCGCACCCGGCGCAGTTACCGCACCGCATACCTGCACAGCCGTGACGTCTTCGATCGGCTCGGCGGCCCCGGGCGCGCCATCTACCGCGGGGTGCGCGGTGGGCTGCATGGGTTTCTCAGCCGGGTCACCAACAACGAGGCCCTCTACTCGAACCTCGACATCAAATACATCGGGCCCATCGACGGCCACGACATCCAGGCCATGCAGGAAGCCCTCAGTCAGGCCAAGGGCTACGGTGCACCGGTGATCGTGCACGCCATCACCCAGAAGGGCAAAGGCTTCGAGCCGGCGGTACAGGACTCCGCAGACCAGTTCCACGCCGTGGGTCAGATCGATCCCGAAACGGGTGAGTCCATTGAACTTCCCGGGGCGCCGTCCTACACCTCCGTCTTCGCCGAAGAACTTCTGCGTCTGGCGACCGAGAATGACCGCCTCGTGGGCATCACCGCCGCGATGCTGCGCCCCACCGGCCTGCACAAAATGGCCGAACGCTTTCCCGAGCGGGTGCACGACGTGGGCATCGCCGAACAGCACGCCGTGACATCGGCCGCCGGACTCGCGTTCGGCGGGCTGCACCCCGTCGTAGCGCTCTACGCCACGTTCATCAACCGGGCCTTCGACCAGGTGCTCATGGACGTTGCCCTGCACCGGGCCGGGGTGACGTTCGTGCTCGACCGGGCGGGGGTGACCGGGCCGGACGGCCCCAGCCACCATGGCATGTGGGACCTTGCCATTTTGCAGGTGATTCCGAATATCCGTCTCGCCGCGCCGCGCGACTCCGGCACGCTGCGGGAAGAGCTCGCCGAGGCCGTGGCCGTCGACGACGCGCCCACCGTGCTGCGCTATCCCAAAGGCAGCACCGGAAAAGAGTTCGATGCCGTGCGGAGACTGCCCGACGGCGTCGACGTGCTGCTGGAATCCGCTGAACAGGATGTTCTCATTGTGACCGTGGGTCCGATGGCCGGTCTCGGGCTCGAGGTCGCCGAGCGGCTGTCCGCGCAGGGCATCGGCTCGACCGTCATCGACCCGCGCTGGGTCGTTCCGGTCGCGCGCAGCGTCGTCAGCCTCGCCGCGGAACACCGCATCGTCGTCACGATCGAAGACGGGATTCGTGTCGGCGGCATCGGCACCCGAATCCGTCAGGAGATGCGGGAGGCCGGAGTCGATACCGCCGTGACCGAGCTGGGCCTGCCCGACCAGTTCCTCGACCACGGCACCCGAGCGGACATTCTGAAACAGGCCGGGCTCACCCCGCAACGCATCGCGCGGGACGTGGTCGCGATGGTGCTCGGCTCCAAGATCCCGCATGCCCGGCCGCTGCCGAACGGCCGCACCGAGCGGGCCGACGCGTCCGACTCCGGGTCGATCTCGGTTTCCTGACCCACCTCGCCCGGCGAGGCGCAGCACAACGCCCCACCCCGTGAGTCCGGGGTGGGGCGCTGTGTCGTGGTGCGCGGACGGCCTCTTACGCGGTCGTGACCGCCGACCCGACCCCGCGGATCGCGGGGTCGTGGAACGTGGCCCCGAAGACCCGCTCGCTGGCGCCCACCCGGTCCAGGTAGGGCGTGACGCCACCCATCTGGAACGGCCAGCCGGCGCCCAGGATCATACCGAGGTCGATGTCCTCGGCTGCGTGCACCACATCGTCGTCCAGCATGCGCCTGATCTCGTCGGCCAGGCCGTCTTCCACCCGCACGAGAATCTGTTCGCCCGTCATCGGTGTGCTGCCCCCGGCGACCAGGGCGACCGCGCCCTTGTCGAAGCCCGTCACGCGGCCCTTGGCGTCGCGCGAGAGAATTCTTCCGTGCTCGGCGAGCCGGTGCAGGTTCTTGCTCTCGAAGAACCGCTCCGGGAACGCGGCGTGGTGCGTGTCGAGCACGTGGGCACCCACCTTGAGGCCCACCAGCTCGAGCAGCTCGAACGGGGTCATCGGCAGCCCGAACGGTGCCAGGGCGCCGTTGACGACCTCGAACGGTGTGCCGGTGTCTACGGCGTGCATGGCCTCGCCGAGCAGTTTGGCCAGAACGCGGTTCACCACGAAGCCGGGCGCGTCCCGGGTGATGATCGCGCTCTTGCGCAACTTGCCGGCGACCACCATGGCGGTGGCCAGGGCGACCTCATCGGTGAGCGGGGTGTTGACCACCTCGATGAGCGGCATCACGGCGACCGGGTTGAAGAAGTGAAAACCCACCAGGCGTTCGGGGTGCGTCAAGGTCGCACCGATCTCGGCAACGCTGAGCGACGACGTGTTGGTCGCCAGGATCGTCTCCGAAGACACATGCTTCTCGATCTCGGCGAAGACCGCCTGCTTCACCCCGAGCTCCTCGAAGACCGCCTCGATGACCCAGTCGGCGTCGGCGAAATCGGCCTTGTCGGTGGTGCCCGTCACGAGGGCGCGCAACCGGTTGGCCTCGTCGGAGGTGATGCGCTGTTTGGCTTCAAGCGTGCCGATCTCGGTGTGGATGTACGCGACACCCTTGTCGACGCGAGCCTGATCGAGGTCGGTGATGACCACGGGAACCCGCAGTCGGCGCACGAACAGCAGCGCGAATTGGCTCGCCATCAGGCCGGCGCCGATCACGCCGACCTTGGTGACGGGCCGCGCGAGCGCCTTGTCCGGAGCGCCGGCGGGCCGTTTCGCGCGTTTCTGCACAAGATTGAAGGCGTAGATGCTGGCCTGCAGCTGATCGCCCGCGATGAGTTCGGCGAGCATCTCGTCTTCGCGGGCGAAGCCGTCCTCCCTGGTGCCGCTTTTCGCGGCCGCGATCAGGTCCAGGGCCACGTACGGGGAGCGGGCGACGGTACCGATGCGGTTGCTGAGCATCTTGCGGGCGATGCCCACGGCAGCGTCCCATTTCACGAGGCGTTCCATCTTGCCGGGCTCGTGAGGCCGCGCCACTTTCACGGACCCGGCGATGACGCCGTCCGCCCAGGTGATGGACTGCTCCAGGAACCGGGCCGACGAGAACGAGACGTCCGCGATGCCCAGGCTCAGGGCATCCGCACCGGTGAGGGTGCGGTTGTTCTTCAGCGGGTTCTCGATGATCACCTTGAGGGCGTTCTCGATGCCGATCAGGTTGGGCAGCAGGTAGGAACCGCCCCAGCCGGGGATCAGGCCGAGGAAGACCTCGGGCAGGGCGATCGCCGGCACGCTGGTGTCCACGGTGCGGTAGTTTGCGTTGAGCGCGATCTCGAGGCCGCCGCCGAGAGCCAGTCCGTTGATGAACACAAACGAGGGCACTCCCACGTCGTGCAGGCTGCCGAGGGCGTGGTGGCCGAGCTGGCTGAGCAGCTTGCCCGTTTCCAGCGACGGGATCTCGGCCACTTTGCTCAGGTCGGCACCGGCGGCGAGGATGAACGGTTTGCCGGTGACGGCGACACCGTGAATCTCCCCCGCGGCCGCGCGGGCAGTGAGGTTGGCCATCGTGGCCGCGTATTCGAGCAGGGTGGCCGCGCCCAGGGTGTTGGGCCGGGTATGGTCACGGCCGTTGTCGAGGGTGACCAGCGCGAGGGTGCGCCCACCCGAGAGCGGGACGTCCCGCACGAAGGAGTGCGTCACCACCTCGTCGCCGCTGAGTTCGAGGAGCGGGGAGAAATCCAGGTTCTTGTAGTCGGTCATCGCTTCGCTGCCTTCTTGTTGAAGTGCGGGTTTTCCCAGATCACGGTGCCACCCTGGCCCAGACCGATGCACATGGCGGTGAGTCCGTAGCGTACCTCGGGGTGCGCGGCGAACTGGTGGGCCAGCTGGTTCATCAGCCGCACGCCCGATGAGGCAAGCGGATGCCCGATGGCGATCGCGCCGCCGTATTCGTTCACCCGGGGGTCTTCGTCATCGATGCCGAAGTGGTCGAGGAAGGAGATGACCTGCACCGCGAAGGCCTCGTTCAGCTCGAAGAGACCGATATCGGTGATGCTCAGGCCCGCCTTGCGGAGGGCCTTCTCGGTGGAGGGGACCGGGCCCAGGCCCATGACCTCGGGCTCGACGCCGGCGAAGGCGAAGCTCACCAGCTTCATTTTCACGCTCAGGCCGAGTTCCTTGGCCGCTGACCCGCTGGCCAGAAGGCAGGCGGACGCGCCGTCGTTCAGGCCGGAGGCGTTGCCGGCGGTGACGCGGCCGTGCGCGCGGAACGGGGTGCGCAGGGTCGCGAGCCCGGTCAGGGTGGTTTCGGGACGGGGGGCCTCGTCACGGGTGGCCAGGCCCCAGCCAGACTCGCTGCGGGTGGCGACGGCGATCAGGTCGGGCTGGATCTGGCCGGCCTCGTAGGCCGCGGCGACCTTCTGCTGGCTGCGCAGGGCGAAACGGTCGGAACGCTCCTTCGTGTACGAGGGGAACCGGTCGTGAATGCGCTCGGCCGTGGCGCCCATGTTGAGAGCATCGTCGCTGACCAGGCGTTCCGAGAGGAACCGCGGGTTCGGGTCCACACCGGCCCCCATGGGGTGGCGTCCCATGTGCTCCACGCCGCCGGCGATGGCGATGTCGTAAGCGCCGAAACCGATCGCTGAGCCCATCATGGTCACGGCGGTCATGGCGCCGGCGCACATGCGGTCGATGGCGAATCCGGGCACGGACTTGGGCAGCCCCGCGAGCAGCGCCGCGGTGCGTCCGAGAGTGAGGCCCTGGTCTCCGGTCTGCGTCGTCGCGGCGATGGCGACGTCGTCGACGCGGTCGCCGGGCAGTTGCGGGTTGCGTTCCAGTAGCCCGATCATGGCCTTGACCACCAGGTCGTCGGCGCGTGTGTGAGCGTACATACCTTTTTCACCGGCGCGTCCGAACGGGGTGCGAACCCCGTCTACGAACACAACGTCTTCTCTTTCGGCCACAATGCCTCCATCAGTCAATTCAGGACACGGCCGATCCTAGGGGCCGCAGAATTCCGGTGCGGAATCCTTTGCTTGTTCCTACGAATCCGTTTCCGGCAGAGCGTCTGACTTTTGGTGGACTTCTACAAAAGCATCGGCGATTACTTGTGCAGAGGCCTCAACCTGCCAGTCCCGGGCACCGAGTGCGGCGAGGGCCTCGGCGATGGCTGCCGTATCGCCGCCGGCCGGTGGCGCCCAGCAGACCCGGCGGAGATAGTCGGGCGTGAGAATGTTCTCGAGGGGAATGGCAAGGCTCTCGCTGAGCTCAGTGAGCGCGCCGCGCGCCGCACGGTACCGCAGGTCGGCCTCGGGGTTACGTTCGGCCCAGGCGCGGGGCGGCGGCAGCCCGTCGCCGGAGACCCGCAGCTGTGGAAGGTCGTTCGTGTTGTGGGCTGCCTGAACGGCCGCCCACCAGCGTTCCAGCTGGGTGCGACTGGCCCGACCGGTGAATTCGCGCAACCCCGACAACGACTGCCGGGTGGTGGGATTGAGTTTGGCCGCGGCGACGATCGCCGCGTCGGGTATCAGCCGCCCCGGAGACACATCGATGTCCTGAGCGTAGGCGTCCCGGGCCAGCCACAGCTCGCGCGCCACGGTCAGGTTGCGCACGCCGCGCACCGAGGACACACCGGACAAGCGCCTCCAGGGTTCCGCGCGCAGGGGTTTGGCTTCTTTGGCCAGAACGGCCAGAAACTCCTGTGCGGCGATATCGGTCTTGCCGGCCTCCACGAGAAGGGCCCGCATCTGGTCATACAGGTCGGGCAGCAACTCCACGTCCAGGGCCGCGTAGACGAGCCACGACTCCGGCAACGGCCGAGTCGACCAGTTCGCCGCAGAGTGCTCCTTCTTCAGGTGGATGCCCAACAGCTCCTCGACGACGGTGCCCAGTCCCACCCGGGGCATGCCGAGCAACCGGGCGCCGAGCTCGGTGTCGAAGATGCGCTGGGGGTCGATGCCTACTTCGCGGAGGCAGGCAAGATCCTGGCTGGCCGCGTGCAGAATCCACTCAGTGTCAACGAGGGCGTCGTTCAATTCGCTGAAGTCGCCGATGGGCGGGGGGTCGAAAAGGAAGGTGCCGGCGTCACGGCGATAGATCTGAATCAGGTAGGCGCGCTGCGAGTAGGTGAACCCGGACGCCCGTTCCGCATCGATCCCGACCGGTCCCGTTCCGGCGGCGATCAGCGCCGTCGCGGCGAGGTAACCCTCACGGGTGTCGATGACGCGGTGCGGTTCCGTCTCGATGGTGCGCCCCTCGATGAGTTCGCGACTATCCACGTGCTGCTCGGCGTGCTGAGAACATACTGATTCCTTCCCCGGCAGGGGGCAGTCCGGCGAGCATGCAGAGCAGCTCAACCCAGCCTTCGACGTGCGCGGTGAGGTTGTGATCCAGAGGCGTCCAGGAGGCACGCAATTCCAGTGTGGCACCGTTTGTCGCCCCGGCCAGTGCCCCGAATCCCGACGACAACGTTGTCGTGGCCGTTCCGGAGGCTGCCGTGTGAGCGGCCCCGCGGGTCTCAAGAGCGCCGATCAGCCACGTCCACGTCACATCGGCCAGAAACGGGTCCAGGCCGATTTCGGTTTCCAGCGGGGCGTGAGCGAAGCTGACGACGCGGAAGGCCCCACCCCAGGCCTCCGGTTCGGTCGGGTCGTACAGCAGGACGAACCGCCCGGTGCCCCGGTCCGAGTCGCTGCCGTGACCGGTGGGCTTGATATCGGCGGAGAACGCGGCGGCGAACGGGGCCAGCCCGCGAGGAGCGGTGATCTCAGCCACGGTGACATCGGGCCGTGACGCTGCACGGCGCAACGAGGCCAGGGCGGCGGTGAACTCCGCGGGGAACTGTTCCTCTGTTTCCAGCACGAGAAAAGACTAGAGTTTTTTTCATCGGTACCGGTGAGGCACGCCGGTCAAGGTGGAAGGTGCGTATGGTCAATGTTCAGAAACGTCCGGTACGCCCCCCGGCGGTCGGTTCCCGTCGCCGCGGCGGTATCGCGGCGGCGTCGGGTCTGGCACTGGGCGGCGCGGCCGGGTTGGGCATCGTGCTGGTGACCGTGGCGACCGCGGTGATGGCCCGCACCATCGTCACCCCGCCGCGGCCGCGAATCGATGACACGCGCATCGTGCACGTGCACCCGCGGGCCGGCACCGTGACCTTGCAGGCGACACCGGATTCCATCCTGCCGGGGGAGTACAGCTTCTTCTTCGGCCACGGCGCCGGGCACGCTCACCTCGGCGAGATCGTGCAGCACGCTGCCGGGGTCGTGACCCGTCGCTTTCTGGCCGTCGACGGCGCCGACCTCGCGATGAGCACAACGGGGCGCTTCAGCGGCTGGGTCTACCGGACCCCCGCCGACCTCGGCGGCCTGACCGCCGACGTGCTGGTTTCGACACCGGCAGGCGACGCTCCGGCCTGGTTGTTCCCGGCCGGCTCCCACGCGGATGCCGGGGGTGCCGGGCCAGGGGGCGTGCCGGGCGTGCCGGGCGCCAGGTGTCATTACCGCATGATGCTCAGACCTGGCAGCAGCTACCCCACC